>CBDUUF010000398.1:0-2193 GCA_965370375.1 uncultured Desulfuromonadaceae bacterium | reverse complement strand
CCGGGTGCAGCGCGCCGCCGATACAGACCTTCATGCATTCGCCACAACGGATGCAACGCCGTAAAAATTCTGCCTCGGCCACCGCCCCCGGCGGCCGAATCAAGTATGGATTGGTCTTCGCCCGGGCCGGGCCGACTAACATGCTCGGCGCAATCAGGAGACCGCCAGCGACCGCGCCGGCCAGATGCCGACGAGTCAGATCAATATCGGTGGCAGAATTCGTTGCCGGGAACCGGAAACTGACCCGTTCATGCGGGCAGAATTCACCGCAGTCAAGACAGAGGAAACACTCCTGCTTGCGATAGACGCCATCGACCACCCCGCTGCGGCAGTCGGTCGTACAGATATTACAGTCACTACAGACTGCATCCGGACGGCGTTCGACCAGAGAATGGCCGGCACAAATGCCGAGCAGTCCGCCGAGGGGACAAACATTCTTGCACCAGAAGCGTCGTTCGACCTTTTCGAGCAGAACGATGCCGAGAAACACCAGCAACGTAAATAGAGACAAGGTAAAGGCCGGTTGGTGGAAGGCCATCAGGTTGTCACGGAAAAACGGGTAGAGCGTCTCATTGACCAGCGGCAGGTCAGTCGTATAAGCGATATCGAACAGGCTGTTCAACATCAAATTCCAGGCCGGGTACAGGGAGAAGGTCAAGGTGCGCAGGAAGATACTTAAGGGGTCAAACAGACCGAGCTGCTGCACACCGAAAAAGGCCGAGGTGACCAGGCCGATCAACAGCAGATATTTGAAACGTCGCAAGGCCGGACGAACCGGCATGCAACCACGGCCGATAACCTTGCCGAGGCCATCGAGTGATGTCCCCAGGGGGCAGATCCAGCCACAAAAAAACCGCCCGAACAGTGCCGTCAGCCCGAGCAACAGCAAAGCTGGCCAGAGCAGACCCCAGCTGAACGGTCCGGGGGCCAACGCATCGGCCAAAGCGGCCAGCGGATCGATCCGGAACAGCAGACTGACCGGGTATGGCAACTGATCGGCGTCGCGGTATTCAGTCAGCACAAACAGCCAGACAAAGCCGAGCAGACAGCTCAGTTGCGTGGTCTGACGCACCCGGCGCCAATCGATGTGCTTGCGTTCGCTCAAACTTTTTTCACCTTGGCCAGATCCATAACCCCGAGTCCGCGGCGCGCTCCGGCAACAATGGTCGGGATCTCCTCCGGGCGAAAACCGAACAGAGTCGCTGCATAACTGTCGGCAGCAACAATATCGGCTGACGCGATCAGGGTGTCGAGTATCTTCACATCTTCCAGGTTACCGCCCTGCGGGCCGTTATCAACCAGAATCCGGGTGGCATCAATGATAGTCAGATCAGAATGCATCACACTGTTGATATCGGCCAACGCCTCATCGATATTGCGATGCAGCACGCCGCGGTTGCCACCGATTACCCCCATAATGTTCTTCATCCCGAGGGTCAGCGTAGAGATCGAATGATCCTTGGCAATCGGCAGGTTGATCAAGCGGTCGGCATCGAGCGCCGGCTTGTAAAACTGCCACTGCTGCAACGCCACACCATTTTTCAGGCTGACCTCCTGGTAGGCGCGTCGATCCATATGTTCCAGTTTGACCCGTTTATCATCAAGCGCATCGATCGCCGCCGCAATCCCGCTCTGCACATAACAGCGCCGCGGATCGTTGCAGGTCCGGTCAAACACCCTGACCCTGGCGGCCTTGGCCTCAAGACAGAGCAACGCTACGGTCGCCACAATCTCCGGGTGAGTGTTGGCCGCCTGCTCGACGGTTCGGTCCCAGCCGATGTTCGGCTTGAGTACCACCGTATCACCCGGGCTGACAAAGCTCTGCATGCCACCGAGGGCCGCGACCGTCTCGCGCACCAGAGCCGGAACATCGGTCCCTTTACGTACCGCCAGTTCGACCGCCTCGGCCGCAACAGCCGACGGCACCAGGTCGAGCACCGGCAGGCTGCCGAGCGATGTCAGAGATGCCGCCTGTAAGCTACGGCGTATGAAGTCGCGTCGATTAAGCATCGTTTACCTTAAAACAACAGCCGGTTAGCCCGCAGAAAATCCCGGACTATGGTCCTGATCTCCTCGTTGGCGGCTCGCTCTTCCAGCTTCTGCATCGCGGCATCATCAATCTTGCCGCTGAGTTTGGCAATCAGCTTGTCGAGGGCCGGAAACTTGGTCCAGGTATCTTTACGCAGGATAATA
>CBDUUF010000397.1:0-2193 GCA_965370375.1 uncultured Desulfuromonadaceae bacterium | reverse complement strand
GGGTCAAAACCTGACCGAGTCGGGCCTGGGTCTTGTCTTCACTATTTAAAAGAACAAATTTTTGTTTAAACACAAAATCGACTCTTTTTTAATGAATCAGCATACAATCGCCATAGCTGAAAAATCGAAAACGTTCCTGAACTGCCCGCTGATAAGCCGCAAGGATAAACTCCTTGCCGGCAAAAGCCGAAACCAGCATCAGCAGCGTTGAACGGGGCAAATGGTAATTAGTCAACAACGTATCAACAATCTTGAACGTGTAGCCAGGCCGAATAAATATAGCTGTTGTTGCAGTTCCGGCTAAAACATTGCCGGTCTGAGAACAGACCGCCGATTCCAGAGCACGGGTAACGGTCGTGCCAACCGCAACAATTCGCCGACCTTCAAGCCGCGCGCGGTTTATGCTGTCTGCCGTTTGCTCTGGAATAGAATACTCTTCAGCATGCATCTTATGTTCTGAAACGTCATCCGTACGCACCGGCAAAAATGTGCCAAGACCAACATGCAAGGTGAGACAGGCAATCTCGACCCCGGACTCCTGTAATGATTGCAAAAAACGCTGGCTGAAATGCAGGCCAGCAGTCGGTGCAGCCAAGGCTCCGGAATTGCACGCAAATACGGTCTGATACCGGTCTCTATCACTCAACTCCGGCTCCCGGTCGATATAGGGCGGTAAAGGCATCCTGCCGACCCGATCCAGAGCCTGTGCAATATCACCGGAAGCAGTAAAAGTGACATGCTTCAGTTGATCATCACCACCCGGTGCAATACATCCTTCCAAACCTTCTGAAAATATGATTCTGGTTCCGGGCTTTGGTGCTTTAGAACTTTTGGTTAAACATGCCCATACTTCTTCTGTACCAAACAGACGACGGACTAAAAAAACTTCTATGCGTCCGCCCGTCTCCTTTTTACCTATCAATCTGGCCGGAATCACCTGGGTATCATTCAGCACCAGGAGATCACCAGATTGCAGCTCGACAGACAAATCACTAAACTGACCAAGACGCACCGATTCCTCAGCACGATCCAACGTCATCATGCGAGATGCGGTTCTCTCTTTGGTCGGTGTCTGGGCAATCAGTTCCGGCGGGAGTTTAAAGTCAAATTCAGACAAAAACATTACTACTTTAACACCGCTCCTTCCCCCCGAAAATTCTGGCTAACTCAACCATAAATGCCCTGCAAAGTCAATCTGTTTTAACCCCGGTTTATCAGGTTGCAAAGCGAACGATCAACAGCCCTATGCCCATCAAAACAAGCCCGTATATACGCAACTGTCGATCTGTCAACAACTGCATCTGCGACAGGAAGGATTTAGTCTTCAACGGTGACAAAAACCACGGAATCCCCTCGACAATTAAAACAACGCCAATCACAGTCACAATAAATTCCAAAACCAGACACCTTACTTATTGCTAGATATAAAAACTTGGCCACCATCTTGCTACTCTTTACGCTGAATTCATTCTACGCGCAGGTCTTTTATATCGCGTTAATGGGCTCGACACAAGAGACAATAGGCAGCTGTAATTATTAATTAAACTGTTGATTTTACTGGCGATGATGTCAAAACTCATGATATCTATCAATGAGCATGTTGGTTATCGTCAGAAATAGTTACGTTATAACAAGTAAACATCTCTAAAATTACAGCCTAATGACGGACGGGCATAAAGTAATTCATGAATTCTATAAAAGTAAAATTACTGGGTCTGATTGCAATCATTGTTCTATTGATGACTGTTGTCACTATATGGTTCAACCTTAACGCCCAGAAATCCATGCTTTCCAAGTTTGCAGCACAAAATGCTCGCGTTCTGGCCGAAACCATCCATAACAGTATTATCTCTACCATGGAGTCCGGTCGAAATTCCGATATCATCCGCGTCCTCAAACAAATAGAAGACGAAGCGGCCATCGACTCAGTTAATATTTTTGACGCAGCTGGACGCATACTGATTTCAACCAACGCCGAAGAGACCGGTGACCTGATCCCCTCCTCGCAACTGCTCGCGTTCCGCTCCAATAAATTGACTTTTATCGAAAATGTTGACTCGCACGACCACCTGACAACACTAAAGCCTATTCCGAACATGGAATCTTGCCATCAGTGCCACGGCGCCGACAAAGAGTTGCTCGGTATTCTAAACGTACGTCTGTCGATGAAAATACTGGAAGAGCTACAGGCTA
>CBDUUF010000396.1:0-2200 GCA_965370375.1 uncultured Desulfuromonadaceae bacterium | reverse complement strand
CACCCAAGGTGACTTAGCGACAGTGCCTAATGTCAATAGGGAAGGGAGTCGTTTTGAAATGATTGTATAATAAAAGCCAGAAAAATAGGGATAAGGAGAGAGGTTAAAGTTTTCTCGTCTCCGCCCCTTCCGCAGACAGAATGTAGAGACAAGGCTTGCCTTGTCTCTACTGTCCGGGAACAGACTGACCTGCTGTAGACAGCTTCCTAGCTTCTTTGGTGAAGCGGGCTCTTTCGAGGAAAGTGTGCGCGCAGAAAGGCCATCTGATCGGCCAGAATGCGCCGACCTTGAAGAAAGACATACTCCGCATGGTTCGGTATGAACGGGATTGCCAGTAGCTCCATACCGGCCTGTTCCGGTGTTGCATCGGCTTTGTAATTGTTGCAGCGCCGACAGGCCGTCACGACATTGCTCCAGCAGTCCTCGCCACCCTGGCTGATCGGTGTTACATGATCGCGCGAAAGATCGCTGTGACGCCAATGTTTGCCACAATAGAGACAGAGATGGTTGTCGCGCTGGAACAGTGTATGGTTGTTCAGGGGCGGCTGATAATCGCGCTGCATTGTACGGCGAAAGCGACTGCTGTGGGTTGCAATGATCGAGTTAACAGCGATTTCGCTGCGCTGACCGCTGCGAGCGTTGACTCCACCATGAATGACATAGAGCGGCGTTCCAAGCGAGTAAGCAATATGCCCCAGGCAGTGAAATTTGACCGCTGTTTGATAGTTGACCCACTCTAACGGCACACCCGCTTCGTTAGTGCGAAGTACATGTTGTGTTAAGCACTCCATCTCCTTACCTTGTCTGTTGATTTTGGCTGACGTACCTCGATTGCCGAGGGTTTGCCGTAGTGCCGGTTGATCCTGACAACTTCCAGTTATTCACAATATTAGATATTACTTGTAAAGTGCTTCAGTTAGCCAAACAAGCTCTTAAACCAGCTTAAGAAAGACTCGTATTATATTGATATAAAGATATTTTTTTGAATTTAATGAAAAAAATAAAAATCTGTGTTGCTTTTCGGAAAAACGCTGCCAGCCTTTTTCCGGTCTGCTTTTCCACAAAGTTATCCACAGGCTGCAGGGGCACCATGTCAGCGAGTCTACGTGGCTAATCGAGCCTCTTTGAGCAGTCGATTTCCGACTCAACACGATCTTGAAACGCTGATTGATCGTTCATCAAAAGGGTGGAATTGATGGCCGGTCCGGTTAAGGAGACTGATTGCCGTTTTTCCGTCGCCATCGCCGCTCCACTTTGGCAAACGTTTGACTATCTTCCGCCGGAGCCGTTGACGGAGTATAAAGTGCTCCAGCCGGGTGTCCGGGTTATCGTGCCATTTGGCAGAAAATCCCGTATCGGATACCTGATGGGAAAATCCACCTCAGATCCGATTGATCGTGCGCGCCTGAAGCGGATTGAGACCGTGCTTGATCACTCTGCGCTGCTCTCGGAAGACGATCTTAAATTATTACAGTGGGCCAGTGACTACTACCACCATCCGATCGGGGAGGTGATCAGTAGTGCGTTTCCGCTGCTGTTGCGGGAAGGAAAAGCGGCAGAGAGGCGGTCTGAAAAAAAATTCCGCTTGACCGAGCAGGGGCTTACCTGCGAGCAGGATACGCTTAATCGGGCACCAAGACAAGCCACATTGATGCATTTGTTGCGTGACCGCACTGATGGTGTCACCACAACAGAGTTGTCGCAGCTGGATTGGGATTGGCGAACGGCTGCGCGTCGCCTGGTAGAAAAAGGGCTGATTGAGCGGGTTGTGTTAGCACCACAGCCTGGCGGAGATCATCCTGCAATAACGTCACCTTTTGTACTGAGTCAAGAGCAGCAGAGAGCGGTCGATGCGGTCGCAATTCACTGGGGCAAGTTTGCCACCTTTTTAATGGAAGGGGTGACCGGCAGTGGTAAAACCGAGGTCTATATGCGTCTGATTGAGCAGGCACTTCAACGTAATGAGCAGGTGATGGTACTGCTACCGGAAATTGCCTTGACACCACAGATCGAAGCCCGCTTTCGCCAACGCTTTCCAGTACCGATTGCGGTTTTTCACTCGGGGCTGTCAAAAATCGAGCGGCTTGAGTCCTGGTTGGGCGTACAGAGCGGAGATGTTGCCATTCTGCTCGGCACCCGCTCGGCTGTTTTTACCCCGATGAAAAAACCGGGTCTGATTATTCTCGATGAAGAGCATGAT
>CBDUUF010000395.1:0-2206 GCA_965370375.1 uncultured Desulfuromonadaceae bacterium | reverse complement strand
GGTCGAAGAGCACCCCGCCCACAGCCATCGGGCTCGACTGGCTATACCGGTTCCTATGGGTTAATATGCGCGCCGCTGCGTGATCTGGTCGCAAGACGCGCAGTTTCAACGTCGAAAATAAATCGATAAACATCAATCAGTTAACGGAGTTCAGTCATGGCTGACAAATTTGATCTGATTGCGGAAATCCGGGAAGACCAGGGGAAAGGTGCGAGCCGCCGCCTGCGTCATCAAGGTAAGGTACCCGCAATAATTTACGGAGCCGGTCGCCCAGCACGGGCGCTGGTATTTGACCACAACAAGGTGCTCAAGCAACTCGAGAACGAGTCCTTCTACTCCAGTGTCCTCAATATCAAGGTCGGCGAAAAAAGCCAGGCCGCGATTCTGAAAGACCTGCAGCGTCATCCAGCGAAAATGCAGATCATGCATCTGGATCTGCAGCGTATCGTCGAGGATCAGGAAATCAAGATGAACGTACCGCTTCACTTCCTCAACGAGGAAGACGCGCCCGGCGTCAGAGAGGGAGGCGGCAAGGTTGCGCATCTCAGGACTGACGTTGAAGTCATCTGTCTGCCGAAGCATCTGCCGGAGTATCTGGACATCGACATAATCGACCTGGAACTCGATGAGATTCTGTGCCTGTCGGATATCAAGCTGCCGGAAGGTGTCCAGATACCTGAAATTGCGCTGGGCCCTGAGCACGATCACCCGATCGTCTCTATCCACGTGATAAAGGCTGCGCCGATCGAAGAAGAAGAGCTCGAGGGCGAGGAAGCCGAAGCTGCCGAGGGCGAAGAGGGTGCCGCAGAAGGCGATGCGCCAGCAGCCGAAGAGGGTGGCGAAGAGAAGAGTGGCGAGAAGTCGGGCGACGAGTAAGTCTCCGACCCATCGTAGCGAAAAGACCGCCGCCCGAAAGTTGGGATGGCGGTCTTTTTGTATAGCAAGCTTTCACAAATTGCGTACCATGCCTGAGCCATGTCTGCTGTAGTCAAAATGATCGCCGGGTTGGGAAACCCGGACAGCAAATACGAACGAACCCTCCACAATGCGGGATTCTGGTTCGTTGATGCGCTGGTGCGAAAGTATGGTGGCGAATTTCGTTACGAGAAAAAGTTCGACGCCGATATCTGCCGGATCGATATGCATGGCAATGAGGTGTGGCTCGTCAAACCGCAAAGCTACATGAACCTCAGCGGTGGACCGGTCAGGGGCGTGTTGGACTATTACCGGCTGCAGCCCGAGCAATTGCTGGTGGCGCACGATGAGATTGATCTGCCACCCGGGACGGTGCGTCTCAAGTTGGGTGGGGGTCACGGTGGTCATAACGGGATGCGTGACGTTATTCAGCACTGCGGTCCTGACTTCATGCGCTTGCGTGTCGGTGTCGGTCATCCGGGCGAGAAGAGTCAGGTCACCAACTACGTTCTCAAAAAGGGTTCGGCTGATGTTGAGGCCGCTGTTGAGAACACGATTGATGATGCAGTTGCGGTCATGCCGATTCTTATCGAAGAAGGCATGAACGCCGCTATGAAAAAACTACATACGAAGCAGTAATCTAAATGGCAATAACCTGTGGCATCGTTGGACTGCCCAATGTTGGCAAGTCCACACTCTTTAATGCGCTGACGGCGGCAGAAATCGCGGCGGAGAATTATCCGTTTTGCACGATCGAGCCGAACGTGGGCATCGTACTCGTGCCGGACCCACGGCTCGAAGTACTGGCCGGAATTGTCAGACCGCAGAAAACGATTCCGACGACGATGGAGTTTGTCGATATCGCGGGCCTCGTGGCCGGTGCATCGAAAGGCGAGGGCCTCGGCAATCAGTTCCTGGCGAACATTCGTGAGACCAGCGCGATCGCGCATGTCGTCAGGTGTTTCGAAAACGACGATGTTTCCCACGTGTCGGGACGGATCAGTCCCGTCGATGACATCGAGATAATCAACACCGAGCTTGCACTTGCGGATCTCGAGTCGGTTGAAAAGCAACTCTTCAAGGCAGAGAAACACGCCAAGACCGGTCAGAAAAACGAGCTCTTCGTTCGTGACACGCTGAAGAAAGTCGCAGAACATCTCGACGAAGGTTTGCCCGTGCGCGCGCTCGAATTCGACGACAAGGAAGCGGTGATAGTAAATGGCCTGCACATGATCACGGCGAAGCCTGTCATGTTTATCGCCAATGTTGACGAGTCCGGTTTCAAGGACAA
>CBDUUF010000394.1:0-2211 GCA_965370375.1 uncultured Desulfuromonadaceae bacterium | reverse complement strand
TGAGTTGCTTACAAAAACGTCTGTCAGCCTCGAATGATTCTATTGGGGATCCATGCTTTAAAGTCTGGATTCCCGATTACACCCTCGGGAATGACAGTGCTTTATAGTGCTGAATAGTTACGACGATTTAGAGGTTGTTGGGTAGTTTCCAGACCACCCGGACATCTCCCTTGCGCAGAGTGTACTTGATTGCGTCGAACTGTTCCAGTAAAGCTTGCACCGCCTTGCGCGAACTACCGAGCTGGTCACGGAATTCAGCCAAAGTAAACTCCTTATTGCGGAAAGTGTCGCGCAACAGGGTTATGGCCTTAGCGTAAGTCTGACGATGGAAATAATTCTCTTCGTTCAGTCTGACCAGCTGCCCGGTGGTAAACAGGTAGCCGAGGGCCGCTGTTAGCTCTGCGTCTTTCAGTTTGAGATGTTCGAGCATTTCAGTCTTATTCTTGGCCTGGGCACCGGCCTGAAGGTAGAGCTGTTCGATGGCGTCAATCTGCTTCTGTTGCTGTTGTGTCGGTTGTAGCCGGAAATCGGGTCGGGCGGCACTGTCGGTGTGACGGACTATTTCTTCGCTCTGGATCGATTTCTCAAGCAGTCCATCGAAGGCTTTTTGCGACAGACTCTTCGGTAAAGCCCCTTTCAGGGTTGCTAACGGAATCCCGGCCAATAGCGGGTGGTCGACATGGAATTGCTCGACGCGTGCACGCAGCAGGTGGCGCCAGGCACGTAACGTGCTGCTGTTAAACCATTGATCGCCGAGCGCAGCGATTGTCCCTTCGGCAGTTAGCGAGTCGAGATGATCGCGGATCCGTTCCGAGCCGAGCCCTGAAGCCTGCTCAAGATCCTTGAGGCGTGGTGTCGTCAGCTCACTGATTTTTTGTAGCAGGAAAGCCTGCTCGCCAGACTCCAGATCTTTCAGTGACTGCATGACGTCGTCACGAAAACGCCGATGCTTGATCGGGCGTGGGTCAATCACTTGACCGCCGCCAATGGTGGTCATCGGCGAATACGACCGGATAATGAACCTATCCTGGCGCTGGGCGACCAGCGGTCGGTCAAGGTGGATCTGGACCAGTGCGCTCTCGCCCGGCTCGAGCTGGTCGCGATCAAGCAGGGCGATCAGGCCGACGACGCGGGCCGTGCCGAGATACAGGTGTACCGGGTTGCGAAACTTGAGTGGTCGCGGGGCGGTTGCCAGCAGACTGAGGCGGGCGTCGAACCGGACGGTCTGCTCGAAAATTCCCGGTGTGCCGACCACCGAACCGCGGCGGATCTGTGCCCGATCAAGATTGGCCAGGTTGAGCGCTACCCGCTGTCCGGCACTGGCCGAATCAGACTTTTTGCCATGCACCTGAATCTCCCGTACGCGGACTGTTGCGTCAGCCGGCAGGATTTCGACACTGTCCCCGGTTTGAATCTGGCCGGAGAGCAGGGTGCCAGTCACCACCGTACCGAAACCGGCAACGCTGAAATGGCGGTCGACCGGGAGCCGGGCCGGGCCATCAATATCGTGTGGAGAGAGGGTGCGCAGGGTCTCTTCGATGGTCGTGACCAACTCCTTGAGGCCGGTACCGGTGGTGGCCGAAACCCGGCAGACCGGGGCATCTTCGAGAAAGGTGCCGGCCAACTCATCACGGATCACTTCTTCAACCAGATCGAGCCAATCTTCAACATCAGCCCGATCACATTTAGTCAGGACAACCATGCCGCGCGGACTCTTGAGCAGGTCGAGAATCTGCAGGTGTTCGCGAGTCTGCGGCATCACCCCTTCACCGACATCAACGACCAGCAATACCAGATCCATGCCGCCGACACCGGCCAGCATGTTGTGAATGAAGCGTTCGTGGCCTGGGACATCAATAATCCCGGCCATGCGACCGGACGGCAGGCGAAACGGGGCGAAGCCGAGATCAATCGAAATGCCACGTTCCTGTTCTTCGCGCAGGCGATCAGTCTCAACCCCGGTCAGCGCGCGAATCAGGCAGGTTTTGCCGTGGTCGACATGGCCGGCGGTGCCGATGATTACCGGTGCGTTATCAGCCATGGTAGAGAGAGCCTTTACGGTCAGATAATTGTTTTACTTGCATGAAGTTGTACACCTTAAATCGAAAATCAATTAACAGGGATGTGCAGGATAGGCAGGATGGTTAAATCAAAAAAATCTGGTTGATATGTTTTATCCTGATCATCCTGTCCATCCCTGTGAAAAAGTTT
>CBDUUF010000393.1:0-2286 GCA_965370375.1 uncultured Desulfuromonadaceae bacterium | reverse complement strand
GGCTCAATCCAAACGGGATTATCCCGAAAGGACCACTCCTCGACTTTACTAACGAACAGTCTTGACGTGTCATCTCGACGACAGGAGAGATCTTGACTGGGATTGTTTAGAATCGAGATTTCTCCCTAAGGTCGAAATGACAGATAAAAAAGCTTTCGTAGCGCTGTTGTTCTCGAAAAAGTCTCTACATAATCCGAACCGGAACGCCGTCGCCGCTTATCTTAATCCTTTAACCTTCAATCAGACCAACATTGACACACCCTTAATTAAGTGCTATTTTATGGTCATTATTTAGAGCCTAAATTAGATCAGAGGTAACACTATGAAAACCGTCCTTGCCAACTGTACCGCCAGTATATCCGAGCTAAAAAAGAATCCCAGCGCCCTGATAGAAGAGGCAGAGGGGGAGCCGATTGCTATATTGAATCATAACCGACCAACGGCCTACCTTGTTCCGGCTGAAACGTATGAGAAGATCATGGAAAGACTTGAAGATTATCAACTTGGTCTGCTTGTGAATGAGCGGCAAAATGAAAGAATCGAAGCCGTAGAAGTTGATATTGATGAGCTATAAATATGGTCTAAAATTCCTGCCAACGGCATTAAAAGAGTGGAAGAAACTGGACTCATCCATTCAGAACCAGCTAAAGAAGAAACTCAAGGAACGCCTGCAGAATCCTCAAGTACCAGCAAGTCGGCTGCATGGTTTCGAAAATCATTACAAAATAAAGCTGCGGGCCAGCGGATATCGTCTGGTTTACGAAATAATTGAGAGTGAAATCGTCGTATTGGTAGTGGCCGTTGGTAAAAGAGATAAGAAAATAAGGCTCTGTTAGCGAATTAAACGGATTCCCGAATATTGGGACTGTGAGACCTACGGTGTGACGTCTGGCGGTTTCTTCTTTTCATTCCCAAATTTACTTAGGTACGATTTTTCAGATCACGGTAAAAATTTTCATGCGGGCCGATCATAAGCAGGGTCAATGTGGCTTCGTCAAACTGATACGCGATCAGACAAAGTTGTTTTGTGATTTTACATTTATAAACATATACATCCAGAAGATCGCCTTTTTTTAGCTCTCCGCCTTCAGGGTAACCAAGAATCTCCTGAATTACATTGTCCAGTTGTTTAATCTGGTTTTGATGTAGCTTCTTTTTGTTGTTGGCAAAGGTGCGGGTTTGTAAAACTCTCCGCATTATTCGCCCTCGCCAAAGACATATTCTTCAACCATCCCGGCGTCTGCCTCGGCTTTGGCCAATAGAAGTTCACGTAACATGGAAAATGGGAGGCCAGGATTTTCTTCAGCGGTACGGCCTATGGAAGCCCAGTGTTCAACTTGACCCGCCAAAGACCGATGCTCTGCCTTTGCTACAGTCTTTGCGGACTTAACCAACTCATCATTAATTCTTACTGATTGCGCCATAAGTTACCTCCTTCGCATTACTATAGTACACAAAGATGCATTTTGCAACGCAACATCGTATTATGCAATTAAAGATCGCTGTATATGTTAACAAAAATATAGGTATCAATCTCCGCCTGGCACTTACCTACCAGCTGCTTTTACCGTTCCACCCTCACCTATTTCTTTTTGCGCTCTTCACCCCAGGTCTGATCAAGATACCGGTCGCGGCCAGAGCTTCGCCTATAGCTGCCGTAACGCTCCGGGTTCGACCGGGAATAGCCATGATGATACTCCTCGGCCGGATAGAAAACCTCCTCGGCCACGATCTGCGTGACAACCGGAGCATCGAAACGACCGCCGCTTTCCAGCGCGGCTTTCGACGCCTCGGCCAGTTGCTGCTGAGCGACGTCGCAATAAAAAATTGCCGAACGGTACTGACTGCCACGATCACAAAACTGCCCATCACCATCGGTCGGGTCGATATTCATCCAGAACACCTCCAGCAAGGTCGCATACTTGACCAGCTCCGGGTCGTAGACAATCTCCACCGCTTCGGTATGGCCGGAAAAACCGCTACAGACCTCCTGATAGGTCGGATCGACCTTATGACCACCGATATAGCCGGGGGTGACGGAGATCACTCCATCGAGTTTTGCAAAAGGTGGCTCCATACACCAGAAACAACCACCGGCAAATATCGCTCTACTAAATTTTATTTGTTCCGCTCCCGCCATCTTCATGCCTCCTTAGATCTTTTCATCAAAAGTCAGCGTCACACCATTTATGCAGTAACGCAAGCCTGAAGGTTCAGGGCCATCTTCAAACACGTGGCCGAGATGACTGCCGCACCGGGCGCAATGCACCTCGGTACGGGTCACGA
>CBDUUF010000392.1:0-2290 GCA_965370375.1 uncultured Desulfuromonadaceae bacterium | reverse complement strand
CATCAACACGATAGTGAATTCAACTGAGATACTTGAGCCATCTTTATGCATGGCCGGCTCAGCCAACATTTCAGTGCCATAAAGGGTTTCACCGGTCGCCATGGTCTTAGTGAAACCGTCCCCGTGTCGCTGACGCAGTTTTTCCGGAATAATCAGATCGAGCGATTGACCGAGCGCTTCTGCAGCTGAGTAACCGAAAATCCGTTCTGCCCCCTTGTTCCACAATCGGATAACCCCATCGCGATCAGCATACAAGATCGCATCTGGTGCCAAAGCTAAAATTTCCTGACTGAGTTTTGCCATATCGATATTTACCATAATAATTTCCAGTTACTCTCAGATTGTTAAACAATTGCTGTTTACGGGTTCTGGATATATGCATTCTTTCGAGTATAGAACCACCAGTTGATCGTCAAGCAGACAAAATAGAACACAGCGAAACCATAGAGCGCATACTCTGGAGTCGTGGCCTTGATCTGCTCACCGAAAACCTTCGGAATGATGAACGCGCCATAAGCGGCAATCGCTGAGGTCCAACCGAGAACAGGACCAGCCTGCTCGGCGTTGAAAATCATGGCGACTGAACGGAAGGTCGAACCGTTGCCGACGCCGGTGGCGGCAAACAGGATGATAAACAGGAGCAAGAACGGCACAAAGACCGTCTCCGGAGTCGCGGAAGCATACGCGGCCTTCATGAAGTAGGCACAGCCGAGCGCCGAAATAATCATCACAATCGAAACCCACTGGGTAACAATGGCACCGCCCATTTTATCGGCGATTTTACCGCCAATCGGCCGGATCAAGGCACCTATAAATGGACCCATCCAGGCAAACATCAGAGCACTCGGACCGTTAGGATTGACCGTGTTGTGCGTCATGACACCATCGACCATGATATGCGAAAAACCGAAGATGACCTTGATCGACAGGGCAAAAGCAGCAGAATAACCGATGAAGGAACCAAAGGTCATGGTGTAGATAATTGTCATCGCCCAGGTGTGTTTATTGTTGAAAATCTTGTATTGCCTTTCAAGATTTTCACGCAAACCGCCTTTGGTCAGGAACTTCATACCAAAGACTGTGGCGGCGACAACCAACGGCAGCACGACCCACTTACTGAGCAAGCCGAGGCCGACCGGTGGCGGCAACATCAGATAGAGCCCGCCAACTGCGGTGACAAAGGCGATCGAGAGCAGACCGATGATCATGGCGAACGATTTTGGCGGCGAGGCCAGGCCGGGTGAAACAGTATCGGTAGTGATATTGTTCATACCGAAGAAGCTGGCAACAGCCAACGGAATCAACAGCACCAGCCAGACATAACCGGCATTATGGATATAGGTTTCAGACCCGGCCGGAATCTTGCCGATCAGAGTACCGCTGGTGTTGATCAGGGTCATAGGATCGCCGAAAAAACCAAAAGTCATCACCAACGGAATCACAATCTGCATGGTGGTGACACCGAAGTTACCCAAGCCCGCATTCAGGCCGAGCGAAGTTCCTTGAACCTTTTTCGGAAAAAAGAAACTGATATTCGACATCGAAGAGGCGAAGTTGCCACCACCTATGCCCGAGAACAGGGCGAGCAGATAATAGACCTCGATCGGCGTGTTGTAGTTCTGCAAGGCGATACCGGTACCGACCGCCGGAATCATCAGCATTGCCGTGGTTAAGAAGATGGTATTGCGACCGCCGGCGATACGGATCATGAACGAACTCGGAATCCGCAGAGTGGCGCCGGTCAAGCCGGCGATGGCCGACAGGGTGAAGAGCTCAGATTGGCTGAACGGGTAGCCGAGGTTGATCATCTGCACTGCGATGATACCCCAATAGAGCCAAACGGCGAAACCGCAGAGCAGGCTGGGAATCGAGATCCAGAGATTACGAGCGGCAATTTTTTTGCCTTCAGAATTCCAGAACTGCTCGTCTTCAACGTCCCACTTATCAAGGTTAATCGACATCTGTTTCCTCCTCAATGGCGTCGTAAAAAGTCCGATTTACTACGTTGTTACATTTTTACAGACCCTTGACATACTGGCGTATGCCTTCGTTCCTGAAAAACCGCAACGCCTTGTCTATCGAAATTTTTACTTAGCCATTCATTGGTGTAGTAGTGCTTTTATATAAAAACCAATTTAATGCTGTTTAATGCGACTCAATTTTCTGCATATCTTCAGGGTGTTTGTCTTTCATCATTTTCTGGGCTGTCAGATGTAACCAGATCAGGCAAACTGCGGACAATATGAGAATAAACATCCAACAGCTGGTCCACAATCCGGTGTATTCAAGC
>CBDUUF010000391.1:0-2291 GCA_965370375.1 uncultured Desulfuromonadaceae bacterium | reverse complement strand
CTCGAAGATGTTCACCAAGTGAAGCCCCTAGTGACTCCCCGCTTACTGCCTTACCGGTTTTTGATTTTGATTCAGACGCCTCAACAATAACCTGATCTGGCGCGTGAGTCTCACTTGAACCTTCGCCTTTATAAAAATATTGATCATAGAGACGATGATATCCGGTCCATGATGAGTCATTGTGTGCTTCTTTAGCAAAATGCGTCTGGACACCATTAATTTTCGAGTCAAGATCATCAACGTAACTGAGTATGACAGCTTCGAGAGTCTTTGGTCGTTTCGGCGAGCCGAATTCGTACTGTCCGTGATGCGACAGCAACAGATGCTTCAAGTGAATTGCGTCTGCCTCCGGGAAATTATCAACCGTTAATAGCTGTTCGTCAACCATTTGCACGCCAAGCATTATATGGCCGAGTAGTTTCCCCATATCAGTATATTCAAAACTGCGACGATACTGCAATTCACGAATTTTACCGACATCGTGCAACAACGCACCGACGATCAATATGTCTTTGTTAATGTCATTGTACCTTTGGCAAACATCATCGGCCAGATCCGCAACGGCAAGGGAGTGCTCCAATAGTCCACCGAGGTAGACGTGATGCATAGATTTTGCAGCCGGTGCAGTGCAATAATCATCAAGGAAACCGGGGCGCTCCATAAATGACTGCATCAACGCCCTGAAATATCCGGTTGAGATTCCGGCAACTCGCTGGCGCAACCGGGCCTCAAGCTCAACTCGCCCGAAACGGGAGACCGGCAGGAAATCTGACAGAGCAACACTCGTATCATCCTGTCGTCGCATCTCCTTTACCACTATTTGCATCTTACCCATATAAATACTGGCGCGACCGCGTATATAAACAAAATCATCCTTGGCACAGCTTTGCGCCAAGGCGTCTGCATTATCCCAGACCCGGCCTTCAACCTCTCCGGTCCGGTCAATCAACTTTAAGATCAGATAAGGTTTGCCGTTTTTGGCGACAGCCAGGTTCAAGCTGCGCAACAAAAAGACAGACTCAACTTCAGCACGATCATTTATCTGTTCAACAAAAAGTTTTTTCAATATTATTCTCCACCATTTAGCCGATCGATAATCCTCTCGGCGGTCTTTATCCCGTCAATAGCTGCGCTCATTATACCGCCGGCATAACCGGCACCTTCACCTGCGGGGAAGAGCCCCGGGTGTGAGACTGACTCGCCACTTTTCTTGTCGCGCAAGATACGTAATGGCGCAGAAGTTCTTGATTCTATACCGACCAGGGTCGCCTCTCGGGTAATAAACCCGCGCATTTTTCGCTCGAAACAGGGTAAACCCCGCAACATTACCTCAGATATTTCAAGTGGCAATGCTGTTTTCAGATCAGCGCCACGAATACCCGGTCGACAAGAAGATAATAAGGGTGCGGACCCTTGCCCCATAAATTCGAGCAGATTTTGTGCCGGTTCATGATAATCACCACCACCCGCAGTAAAAGCAAGCTGTTCCCAATACTGCTGAAACCGGACACCAGCGAGAACATCATTGGCCTTGAAGTCTTCAGGACGGACGGAGACGACCAGAGCACTATTTGAAAAGGGTGACAGTCTGCTGCTAGCGCTCATACCATTCACAACCATTCCACCGGCTTCTGAGCAAGCGGTAATCACACTACCACCAGGGCACATGCAGAAAGAGTAAAACCCGCGCCCGGTCTCTTTGTCATTATAAGTCAAAGCATAATCTGCTGTCGGCAATAACTGATGGTTGGCATGTCCATATTGGATCTGATTGATCAACTCACGTGGGTGTTCAATACGCAAGCCGATGGCAAAAGATTTTAGCTCCATTTGCACGCCGGTTTGTTCCAACATCGCGTAAGTATCCCGGGCACTGTGACCTGGAGCCAAAACAAGACTGTCACAAGGTATTTCATCGGTTCCTATATTTCCGGCAACCACCCGGCCGGATTTAATCTGTAATCCGTCCAGCCGAGAATTAAACCTGATTTGCACGTCATAACCGGTAAGTATGGCTCTGAAATTCACAAGAACTGTACGCAGGAGATCCGTACCGAGATGCGGCTTGGCATCAACCAGAATTCTGTCTGGAGCGCCACATGCCACCAGCGTCTCAAGAACTGACCGGTGCCAACTGGAGTTGAGGCGGGTGGTCAGTTTGCCATCCGAAAAAGTGCCAGCGCCACCCTCGCCAAACTGCACATTACTATCTGGATCAAGCTCACCATCAGTCCAGAAACGTTGCACATCGTTCGAGCGTTCCTCAACCGGCTTGCCTCGCTCCACCAAGG
>CBDUUF010000390.1:0-2292 GCA_965370375.1 uncultured Desulfuromonadaceae bacterium | reverse complement strand
TTTAGTCAATTAATTTAGCTAGTTACCCGAGGTCAGCGTTTTTGCGAGTCCATCAGTATTGTTGGACTCGTAAATTCGTTCAGGCCGCTGTCACCGGATAGTCGGCGCTGAAGTAAAATTGATTGGCAAAGGCCTGCAAGTGCTTGGGTACAGACTGTAAATGCGTTTTGAACGCAGAAAAACACAGGCATAAACTCGACGTTGGGGAATTACCCCCACTTCTTGGTCGTCTGCCTCGGCTCATGAACGCAGCTGCTCGACGGATATTCAATCCGGTGGCTTTCAGGGTTGCTGCAAGTCTGACTTGAATCATGCCCCTGACCCGCAGATGCTTGAGTCCGGTAATCCGGTCCAGGTCGGACATGGTGGCTTCGACACCAGCTCGATAGCGATATTGTTCTTTGAACTCTGGTGTCTGTTCCTGCTTGCGCCGTCTGGCCAGGCGTAATGATTTGGCATCGTAGCTGAGCGTGCAGCGGTTCTTCTGTCTCTTGACCGGACAGGCTGATTGTTGCGGACAACTGTCGCAAACCGTTTTATCAAAGTGCACGATCAGGCCACCTTTTTTACCGACCTTGATTTTCTGTGGTGGATGACCGGCTGGACAGACGGTTGTTTCGTCAGTCTCGGAGAATTGGAAATCGGCCAGAGTGATAATGGACTGTTCCCGGGTGCCCATGGCAGGTGCAACAACCTCAACGTCCATCTCCTTGGCGGTTTCGATATTCTCGTCACCACCGTAGAGAGAATCGGCCAGGAGTTTGCGCGGGGCCAGGTTGCGCTCCTTGGTGTCTTCGATCGCCGGGAGCAGGGCATTGGCATCGCTTTCGTGGGCCGCCTCGACACGGACATGGGTGATCAGGTCTGGCTGCGTCTTGTCCGGTGAATAGGTCTCCATGACCTGCACTTGATATCCCTTCCCCTTGTGGCCACAATAGCCGGCATCGGGGTCGGAGGGGTTCTGCAGCGAATTGGACGGAACCTTTTTGTTCGGCTTGATGACCACACAGGTGGCCGTTTCGGTTGTTTCAGCTACGCACTGTTCACCAAACAGTCGAACCAGAAGCTGATAGCTCGCCATCGCCACAACGGCGTCCTGATCTTTGAACCGTTCAATCAGGACAAAGCAGTCGTCGCCGACCTGCTGAAGAGTCCGGGATGATTCGCTCGGTTTGACGGCAAATTGACCGTCGTTTTTCTCTTCGTAGCGGCTGGTCAGTTCCTCAATAGATCGGTACTGCTGCGCATGATGACGTTTGAGATTGACCAGAAATTTCCGGATTGTTTTTACAAACAGTCGGATACGACCTAAATGGGCCATGTTGGAGAAAATATGCACCGAGTCGAGTCGTTGCTTGGAAGTATCCATGTCAAACAGTTTGGTCAGTGCCTCAGAGACGTTTTCAAACAGATCTTGATCCAGACCGAGCCGACCGACATGATCCCGCATGGTCCAGAGGGTGCGAGACGAGACATAGGAACTGAAATCCGAAGCATCGGTGACGTTGAGCGCATACTGCCAGAGAATATTAAAGGCAAACTGTTGCACCGTCTCTTCGTCGGTCAGGTCCTCCATCTGCTGTAAAAGGATCAGACCGAGCATCGCGTAGAGCTCTTTGGTCTGCCGCCCTCTCGATTCGTTATACAGGGGGAAGAGCTTCTCAGCAGGGAGCCGGTGAAGAATTTCTTCACGAAACAAATGAGCCCAGGACGACTCCAGCAGGGCAAGTCGTTTCGGACCGAGATGCTCAAACGGATTGAACATGTCGTAGGTTTTGTGATCCTTGACGTTGATCATATGTTCTCCAGATAACCAATTGAATTCATTACGGTTATCCTAACATAAGGCCATGCAGACAACAAGACTAAAGCCAAACTTTAGTCAATTAATTTAGCTAGTTACCCGAGGTCAGCGTTTTTGCGAGTCCATCAATCTTTATAAAGCGTAATGGTCAACATTTCGTATCTAGCCAATATGATCTGGCCAATATGACAAAAAAAGCTTCTGCAAGATGAAAATTATTGAAAAGCGGTTATAATCATATTGAAGCAACGTTGCTTGTCTCTTCAACCCCTCACAAGGAGGTTCTGCCTATCGATAAAAAGCCTGATCATTGTGAATATTTTCAAACAAACCGTCGATTGCGATCGTCGGAATAGCCCGTGATTAGGGTAAGATGATAGGTAAATTGAAGGCCTGCGCAACAAGGGGCAGGCCTTTCACTTAATGGTTAACAGCAGAGTTGAATAATGACCCTCCCATTAACAAAAGATCACTTTCCAGAATACTTT
>CBDUUF010000389.1:0-2294 GCA_965370375.1 uncultured Desulfuromonadaceae bacterium | reverse complement strand
CGGGGAGAAACTTGGTGCATACTGATGGCACGCACCTCACCGGCGGCAGGCACAACCATGCGCTGTTGAGTATGCCGCCGTACGGACATGTTTTTCAGATTCTTCAAGGTGAATTCTGCTTCGACCGGCCCAAAGTAACCGTTAACCGCAAACAGTACCGGCTCAGCTTTCGATCCACGGTTCTGTACTTTGAAGCGTTGCATCGGTCGCTCTTTACGTACTTGAGCAACTTTTTCCAGCGTTCCGGCACCAATCGGTTTATCGGTAAAGGTCATGTGTCCGTTCGCATCGACGAACTTATACAACTTCTCAGCACTGGCAATTCCTGGGAGAAGGAGAAGGCAGAGTAAAATTGTCAGACTGTGTTGGCGCATGCAGCGCTCCCTTTGTTAGCCAAAAATACCGTTGCAGTATATCAGCATAATCATAATGAAAAAACAAAAAGCAATATGGCTGAAAAATCGACAAAAAAGATCCAGACACTAGACGATTGCAACGCAGAGGGTACTCTATAACAATACGAAAGGATTTAACTTATGAGCATCTGGTTCCACGACCCGACCCCTGAGAAGCTTAATCAACAGGCCCGACATACTCTTCTGGAGCAGCTTGAGATCACGTTCACCGAAGTCGGCGAGGACTACCTGACGGCGACCATGCCGGTCAACCACCGCACCGTTCAACCGGCCGGTTTGCTGCACGGCGGCGCTTCCGTGGCAATGGCCGAATCACTAGGCAGTTTCGGCGCTTATCTGACTATTGATTCACAGCAGTACGATTGTGTCGGCATTGAGATTAACGCCAATCATGTACGCGGCAAGACCGACGGTATAGTAACCGGTGTGGCCCGGCCTCTCCACCGTGGCCGTTCAACCCAAGTCTGGGATATTAAGATAACCGATGAACGGGAACGATTGATCTGTGCTTCGCGGTTAACGGTGGCAGTGGTGAAAAAGCAGGTAAGAAAATAATGTCGATAGGGATCGAACCACAGCCTAAACCAATGATTGAATTTTAAAAATGCACTCTGAAGATTTTGCAACAACTGCTCTTTACAATAGCAACAATGCAGTTACACTCATCTGATAGATTTTAAACAAAGTTCAGAGTCTCAATACATCTCAATTTGATTTGGCACCAAACAAGGAGAACCCTTTAAATGCCCCGAATATCCCGATCTGTATTTAGCCTATTAACTCTATTAATCACCTTCAATTTATCAGCCCATGCGGCAAATGACGACAGTATCTGGCCTAAGGAAATCACGACTAGCAAAGGTACTGTAGTGGTTTACCAGCCGCAACCTGAAAAGCTCAGCGGCGACAAACTCGAAGGCCGCGCTGCCGTTGCCATAGAGTTAACCGGAAAAGATGAGCCTATCTTCGGAGCCTTCTGGTTTACAGCCAGACTGCTAACTGACCGGGATGAGGGAACAGCAACTATTTCAGAAGTCAAAATCACCAATGTTCGTCTTCAAAATATAGATGGGAACAAAACAGACCAGTTGAAAAAACTACTGGAACAAGAGATCCCGAAATGGGATATCCCGATTTCCATGGATCAACTTGTTGCTTCACTTAATGTAATTGAAGCCCGGATTGAATCTACAAAAAACATCAAGACCGAGCCACCGAAAATCATCTTCATCAAAGAGCCGGCGGTGTTGATTACCATAGATGGTGAACCGCAGTTGAAAGACGTAAAGGATTCCAAACTACAGAGAGTCACCAATACGCCATACACCATGCTCTTCAACCCTGATGACAAACTCTATTATCTGAATGCGGATGTCAAAAGCTGGTACTCGGCAACCGAAATCAAAGGCGACTGGTCGCTGGCTAAATCTGTTCCTCCGGAAGTTGCCAAGCTGGCACCCAAACCTGAAGAACAAGAAGAAAACGGTCAAAAGTCGACAGAGACTGAGACACCTGGCCCAGCACCGAAAATACTCGTAGAGACCGGTCCGGCTGAGCTGATTTCCATCGACGGCGACCCTGATTATAAATCGGTGGATGGGACCGACTTCCTCTATGTTCAAAACACCAGCTCTTCGGTGTTAATGAACATAGAAACCCAAACCCATTACATTCTACTATCCGGCCGCTGGTATTCGAGCGGGAAGCTGACCGGGCCCTGGAAGTACGTGCCGGGTGATAACTTGCCAAAGAATTTTGCCGCCATTCCGGAGAATTCAGAAATAGGCGAGGTTCTTTATGCGGTTCCGGGCACTGATGCCGCCAAAGAGGCGGTCCTCGATGCCCAGATTCCACAGACGGCAGCGATCGATCGTAGCA
>CBDUUF010000388.1:0-2303 GCA_965370375.1 uncultured Desulfuromonadaceae bacterium | reverse complement strand
AACAGGCCGCTGAACCGAAACCAGCTGCTATAATTATTTGCATAGCAATCGTTCTACTTGGTTTCGGTCTATGGAAAGGCTCCGACGTCAAAATTGGCGATATGCACCCCGGAGTCCCTGAACTGCGTGCTGACTCGCGCTACAACCTTGACAGCGCGGTCATCACCGAACATTTCTCGATCGGCGTTGATGTTATCACGGTGATAGTTGAGACTAAACCGGATGGCTGTATTGATTATAACATTATGACCGCTATCGACCGCTTCGGCTGGCACATGAGTAACGTTGAAGGGGTGCAGTCGACCATCAGCCTGCCCGGAATTGCCAAAGTGATTAATTCCGGATGGAATGAAGGGAGCCTCAAGTGGCGGGTGTTGCCGCGCAATCAGTCGACCATGGTTCAAGCGGTTGGCTACGTTCCGACCAGCAGCGGTTTGCTGAACTCCGATTGCAGCGTCATGCCGGTAATGATCTTCACTAAAGACCACAAAGCCGAAACTATTAGTAAAATTGTCTCTGAAGTCAAAAGTTACCGGGATGCTTATGGGACTGAAAATATTAAATTTCGACTGGCCACCGGCAATGTAGGCGTTATGGCGGCAACCAATGAAGAGGTATCCGCTGCGCAATTCCCGATCCTGCTTTACGTCTTCGGTGCTGTGATCCTGCTCTGTTTATATGAATCCCGTTCGCTCCGCTCGGTTCTGTGTATTATTCTTCCGCTTGCACTGGTTTCATTGCTCGCCTACGCCCTGATGAGCATTCTCCAGATCGGCCTGAAGGTCTCCACTCTGCCGGTTGTTGCACTGGGCGTTGGCGTCGGTGTCGATTATGGTATCTACATTTTCAGCCGTTTACGCAACTGCATGAAAGAAGGCCAAACACTGCAGGAGGCCTATCTGCATACATTAGCTATTACCGGAAACGGGGTAGTCTTTACCGGGGTAACTCTCGCTATAGGCGTGGCAACCTGGATTTTCTCACCACTCAAATTTCAGGCTGATATGGGGATCCTGCTAACCTTTATGTTTTTGGTTAATATGCTTGGGGCTATTCTGTTGCTCCCGGCAATAGCTTACTTCTTGTTGCCGAAACCGAAGTTGGCGGACCAAACAGAAACTGAGAATATTCAAAAACGGACGTTGTAAGTTTTGTAAAATGATCTTAAAGTCAAACAAAAAGCCCGGCTCAGTCAGCCGGGCTTTTTGTTTGACTGTCTTAGTCTGCTATTTGTCATCTCGAACATTCACCTTCGCCAAGGCTATGGCGCACAAGACGAGAAAGAGCTTGCTTTTGCTACTGATCAAACAAAGAGAAGATTTCTCCCTTCAGTCGAAATGACAAACTTTATAATCCAGAGATGATTAGTCTCCCGCACTTATCTCCGCCTCAACTGCAAACCGCTTGATCTTACGCGTCGTGGTCTTCGGAAACTCTTCATCGCGAAGAGTGAACTTCTTGATCCGTTTATAATCAGCCAGGTTTTTACCCGCAGCCAACACCTCTTTTTTGATTATAGATTCTATAACTTCAGGTGTAAGCGGTTTTCCGCCATGCTCCTGTTTGTAATTGGCAATTGCGTCCGGGTCCGGGTAGATGGCTGCATAAACCTCTTCAGAATGAGTACCAACTTTGTGCCCATAAACCATCGCTTCAGCGATAAACGGGCTGTTCATCAATTCGTTCTCAACTTCTTCCGGGTAAACATTTTTGCCGTTAGGCGTAACGATCAGGTTCTTAACCCTGCCGCAGATAAACAGGTTATTAGATTCGTCAATGCGACCGAGATCACCGGTGTAATACCAGCCATCCTTCAGCACCTCTGCGGTGGCCTTTGGCCGATTGTAGTAGCCCTGCATAACATGCGGACCCTTTGTTATGATTTCACCAACCCCTTCAGCGTTTGGGTCTTCAATACGTATCTGCACATGCTCTATAGCGTTGCCAACCGAGCCGACACAGGTGTTTACAGGTGATTCGGCGGCGATTACCGGTGAGGTCTCTGTGATGCCGTACCCTTGGTAGATAGTTAAACCAAATTCTTGAAAGCCAGTAGCGACAGCCGGATCGAGAGCGGCGCCACCGCTGACGAATACCGTTCCTTCACCAAAGGATTGCTGGACTTTTTTGCGGACTATGTTGTTGGTAATAGGCAAGTTGTAAAGAACGCGGGAGACGGTCTTGGCCTGAATGTTTTTACGTACCCGGTCGAGAAACAGCCTGAACACTGCCGGTACACCGAGCTCTACCAGGCCGACACCAGCATGCTCGGCAATATCTTCGACCTGTTCACCAACTAGCCG
>CBDUUF010000387.1:0-2315 GCA_965370375.1 uncultured Desulfuromonadaceae bacterium | reverse complement strand
ATTGTATGAATTTTTGCAAGGGATAGGTCTCAATGGAGCGATTCCAGAAGCGTTGATCCTGCAGAATTTTACTGAATATGATCTGTTTGTTTACCGTTATGGCTATCGACCGGCTGAGCCGGGACTGTTAAATCTGTTCAGCTCCATGTTTCTACATGCCAACCTGATGCACCTGTTTGGCAATATGTTGTTCTTGTGGATTTATGGTGATAATGTCGAATACCGTCTTGGCCGTGTCGGCTATCTTGCCGCCTACCTGCTGACCGGGATCGCCTCAATCCTGTTTTTCTCGATGTTTGTGCCGGACTCCAATGTGCCGATGATCGGTGCTTCCGGCGCCATTTCCGGGGTACTCGGTTTTTATTTTATCTGGTTCAAGCGCAATCAGGTGAAGGTGTTTGTGTTTCTGTTTCCGATCATCATGAATGTGATCATGATGCCGGCCCGACTGGTACTCGGTTTTTATCTATTGATTGATAATGTCCTGCCGTTTTTGATGACTTCATCAGGTGGTGGCGGCGTCGCCCATGGCGCACATATTGGCGGATTCCTGGCCGGGGCGTTGGCAGCTTTTGTCATCGATCGTCGGGCTGGTGTGCAACACCGGATGCGTCAGTCGGCGAAAAGCAATCCTGAACCGGCAGCAACGGTCGTGGCTGAGCAAGGGTTGTCTGCCTCACAGGTCATTGCTTCGCACCTGCGTGAAGGAGATTATTCCGGTGCAGTGCAGCATTATTTTCTGCTTGACGGTAGCCAGGAACGGTTGTCGCTCAGAAGTGACACAGTGTTGGCGCTCGGTGAATACCTGCTCGGGACCGAAGCCTGGCCCGAGGCGTTGACCCTGTTTCGCCGTTTCATCTCTGATCGTCCAAATGATTCCGAGCTTGACCGGGCGTTTCTCGGCGCCGGAAAAGCACTGTTTAACCAGTCTCACCAGGAGAATAACTCTTACCAGTATTTTCTCTCGGCTATCGATGCGGCAGACAGCCCGGGGTTGGCTGAAGAAGCGAAGCATTACTTACGACGGATTGAACAACTGGAACAAGATTGAAAATCTCCCCATGGTGGCAGGCCGATTTATTTCTGCTACAATGTTGGTTCAGGATGATTTTTACATAGAAATTTCTTGTCCGAACAGACGCTTTTTAACATTATATGGAGGTAAGAATGATACGACAGAGCGGCTTGATAAAAACCAGCCTGTTTTTCGGCTTGACCGGCTTGTTGCTGATGTTGCTTTCCGGCTGTGTTTCCTCGGGGAAGTTTGAAGGGATGACTAAGGAACGTGACGTGGCGCTTGAGGAAAAAGCTCAATTAGAGACAGATATTAACAATCTTACTTTTGAGCGCGATAACCTGCTTAGTGAACAGGAGCGATTGAGCTCACTGGTTGTTCAGACGGAGCAACAAAAGCAGGCAGCGGCGATGAAGGCCAAAGCGGCCCAGGATGAAATCAACCGGCAGCAGCAAGTGTACAAAAGCCTGCAGACGACCTTCGCCAAGGAGCAACAGGCTAATCAGGTGAAAATCGAAATGATGAAATCGGGCGTCAAGGTTAACCTGGCCAACGATATCCTGTTTGCATCCGGCTCAGCCGACTTGAATGCTAAAGGCCAGGAAGTTCTGGCGCGGGCCGCGGCTGAATTGAAAAAGAGCCCTTACCAGACCATTGTCGCCGGTTTTACTGATGACCAGAAGATTAGCGGTAAGCTGCAGGCCAAATTCCCGTCCAACTGGGAGCTTGCCGGTGCCCGGGCAGCTAGCGTAGTCCGTCTGCTTGAGCAGGAAGGTGTCGCATCCGCTCAACTTATAGCGATTTCTTTCGGTGAAAATAACCCTGTCGCGTCGAATGATGACAAAGAAGGGCGGAGCATGAACCGCCGGATTGAGATCATCCTGCGACCGGTAGCGGTGACGATGAATTGATCGCGTTAAACATATTTTCTGCAACTCCCCCTTGTATTTGATGCAGGGGGGAGTTTTTATATTCCTGTAACCACGAAGCTCACGAAGAGCACGAAGAAAACGGGTAAAATGAAACAGATATGAATCAATCCTGAGCTGGGGATGAATCTATAAGTTCTTGTTTAGCAAAAACACAGGTGATTATGTTTATGGTTTCTTTATCTTCGTGTGCTTCGTGACCTTCGTGGTGAGATAGTTGTATTCTCTCCTTTGACTGTTCCACTGTTTGACATTATCCCGTATAGTGCAATTTTCCATATCAGCTAAAGCTAATAGCCTGTTTTGCAAGGTCCATTATGTTTCAATATGAAGAGCCTTTGTTCCGTCCGCCGAGTGAAGCCGCCAGTCTG
>CBDUUF010000386.1:0-2317 GCA_965370375.1 uncultured Desulfuromonadaceae bacterium | reverse complement strand
ATGGCCAGGACCAATGATCCGGCCGAGAAGCGTCCGGAGATCACTGCCTTTATCGTTGAGGGCAACAGCCCCGGCCTGACCACCAAACATCGCTGCGACTTCATGGGTTTGAAGGGGTTACAGAACGGCCTGCTGAATTTTGACAACGTGCGAGTCCCGCATGAGAACATCGTCACCGAACAGGGTGGCGGTCTGCGCCTCGCCTTGCGCACCCTCAACACCGGTCGCCTGACGCTGCCGGCCGCCAGCGGCGGCACCATGAAGCAAGCGTTACGCATGGCCAGGCAATGGTCTCTAGAGCGGGTACAGTGGGGCGCACCGGTCGGCCATCATGAAGCGGTCGCCAACAAGATCGCCACCATCGCCGCCGACATCTTTGCCGTCGAAAGCCTGACCTGGCTAACCTCGGCGATGGCCGATCGAGGTGGAGCCGATATCCGTCTCGAAGCCGCTATGGCCAAACTCCACTCTTCCGAAGCCCTCTGGCGCAGCGTCGACATGGCGTTACAGATTCGCGGTGGTCGCGGCTACGAAACCGCCGATTCTCTGCGCGCTCGCGGCGAATTACCGATGCCGATGGAGCGGTTGCTGCGCGATGCCCGGATCAACACCATCATCGAAGGGACCAGTGAGATCATGCGGCTGTTCATCGCCCGTGAAGCGCTCGATCCGCACCTGAAAGCGGCTGAAGCCTCAGCAACCAGCGGCAAAGTAAACTACCTAAAGGCAGCCCGTTTCTACGCCGGCTGGTATCCACGACTCTGGCTGCCGTTCAGCTCAAGCCTGCAGCATATCAAGATCGAGGGCCCGCTTGATGATCATCTGCGTTTTGTTGCACGCAACTCGCAGAAGCTCGCCCGCGACCTGTTCCACATGATGATGCGCTACCAGCAGAGCTTGCAGAAAAAACAGATGATTCTCGGCCGAGTGGTCGATTTCGGCGTCGAGCTGTTTGCCATGACTGCCGTCATCTCCCGCGCTACATCTAAAGGCGCACCGGCCGGTTCCGAGCGACTGGCTGACCTCTTCTGCCATCAAGCCCGGCGCCGGATCGCCGGACTGCACCGCGCCATCTATTGCAATGACGATAAACTCGCCTACAGCATTGCCCGTGAGGTGCTCGACGACAACTTCCCGGAACTGAGTGCCAATATTATCAGTACCTGGGAAACGCCAGTAAAGAAGAAGCCCGCCAGTAAACGGAACAAAGGGGAGGCTGCTACGAAACAATAAAGCAGGAGAATGATTATGAAACAAACTATCCCCCAAAACGTTCTATATCGACTGGACAACAATCCCGCCAAAACAGCGCTGCGCAGCAAACTCGGCGGCAGTTACGGCAACATCAGCTCCCAGCATGTTGCCGAACAAATCCGCCACTACGGACGCGGCCTGCTTGCTCTCGGTATAGCGGTCGGCGACCGGGTCGCCATCATGGCCCCGAATAGCCCCGACTGGGTGTATGCCGATCAGGGCGCGATGAGTGTCGGGGCGGTAACCGTTCCGGTTTACCATGTCGAGGGGATTGATACCCTGCTGCATATCCTGCGCGATTCGGACAGCCGGGTGCTGTTCATCCGTTCATTACTTTTAGCCAAAGAGTTAGCCGGACATCTGGACAAGGTGCCGACATTAGAGAAGGTAATCCTGTTCGGTGGCGGTTATGCGAGTGACTATCTCCTCGGCCTGTCTGATTTTCTTGCCCGTGGCCTCCCGGAGGGACGTGAGGAGCTGAATCGTCGTCTCGAAACCGGTAACGGTGGTGACATCGCAACTTTGCTCTACACCTCGGGAACCACCGGGTTGCAGAAAGGGGTTGCGTTGACTCATACGAATATGCTGGAAAACATCAAGGCAGCGCTGACTGTCTTCGATATTGGTGAGACCGACTCCTGTCTTTCGTTCCTCCCTTTATCGCATGTCTTCGAACGAATCGACGGCTACTATCTGATGCTGTTGCAAGGGGCGACCATCGCCTACGCCGAAAGCATCGATACCGTGCCGCAGAATCTGACTGAGATCCAACCGACCATCGTTATCAGTGTTCCCCGGCTGTACGAGAAGATGTATGCCCGGGTCATGGAGCGGGTGCTTGAGGGTTCCTTTATCAAGAAGCAGCTGTTTTTTGCCGCTTTGAAAATCGGTGAAGCCTATTCGAAGACCATCCTCGCTGGAAAGACCCCGGACCGGTTCCTCAAATTCGGCATCAGCGTGGCCCGGTTACTGGTTTTCTCCAAATTGCACCAGAAACTCGGTGGCCACTTACGCTTCTTCATCTCCGGCGGTGCACCGCTGGTCAAGAATGTGGCTGAATTCT
>CBDUUF010000385.1:0-2322 GCA_965370375.1 uncultured Desulfuromonadaceae bacterium | reverse complement strand
CTTTACCCTCCGAGCGGATCTTGATCAGATACATAATCGAGACTCCGCAGGCGACAGCAAATGCGGCATAGCCGAGAAAGCAGGTAATAACATGGTAGGTCAACCAGTTACTCTGAAGTGCCGGCACTAACGGTTCGATATGGCTACTCAACGCCAATTGCGCCCAGGTCATACTGAGAAAGGCAAATGGAATAACAAACGCACCGATTGCGCTCTGCTTGTATTTCAGATCCAGGAGAAGATAGATCAACAGGATCGTCCAGGCGAAGAATATGACCGGCTCGTACAGATTGGACAGCGGTGCATGACCAACCCCGCCCGGCATCTGGTAAGACTCATACCAGCGATAACCGATGGCAAAGGTGTGAGCGGCAAAACCACCCCAGGCCAGAACCTGTGCCGTCAGGGAAACAGTTTCATTCCGGGTAGCCAGGTAAATGATATAGCAGACCATCGAGACAAAATAGCCAATGGTGACATAATTTAAAATCTGCGTACTGAGAAGTTGTGATCCATCCATCTTGTACTCCTTCGCAGAGCTTCAGCTCCGTTTAAGAAATGTTTTCCTTGAATTTGCCTTTGAAATTATCAAACCAGAGGGCAAAACCAGGCTGATTGCGGTGCGCATTGCCACCATACAACACCTTGACCTTGTCACCTTCCGGCACCAGAGTCACCCAGATGCGACGATGCGACAGGAAAAAGGCGATCATTGTGCCGAGAATCATCAAGGTACAACCAACCCAGACAACCTCTACACCGGGATCCTTGGCTACCTGCAGACCGGTGAAATAGCTCTGACTATAATCGATCAAGGTAAATGCAAACTCACCTTTACGGAACTTGGCATCGGCATCGGGAAAGTTTTTATAAACCAGAAATGGATTACCATGCTTCCCATCCGGGGTATCGACATGAAGCCTGATGGTCGCCCCATAATTCTGGTAATTTTCAGCATATCCTTCAATCGCAAAGGAACCACCATTTTGCAACGGTGTGTGCGCCCCTTCACGAGCACTGACCTCAAAAGACTCACTATCGCGTGGAGTTACCCGCATCCGATAACTGGCATCACCGGCCGGACCGTAACTCGACTGATAAAAAGTGATGCCCTTGTAGGTCAGCGGGTGATTAACCTCGATAGTTTTCTTCAGAACTTCCTTACCATTTTCGAACACGACCAGATCACTTTTATAATCCTTGGGGCGTGTAGTCCCTTCGTAGTACTCCAAGTCAAAATTGTCGCACTGAACGGTAAAGCCGAGCGGAATTTCACCACGACCTTCGCGAGAATAGACCTTGTCAATCGACGAGCCTTCAACAATATTGACATAGGCTTTATAACCGAACTTGACGCCGATCATCGCCCCGGCAAGAATCACCAGGATTGACAAATGGGTAACGTAGACACCGAAACGGGCATACGGAGCCTTCTGGGCAAACAGCTGGACTTTGTCACCATCCTCAGTCCGACGCGGCTTGGCAAATTCATCCGCGACAAAGGCCGAAACCTTGGCCTCAACTTCAGCCATACTGCCATCGACCACAGCATCACCACGATTAGAAAGACTCTTGTAGAATTTTTCTTGCGGCTTCAACTCCGGCTCAAGAACTATCTTCAACACTCGTGGCAACCGGTTGATCGAACAACAGATAAGGTTCATGGCAAACAGGCCAAGCAACCCGAGGAACCACCAGGAGTGGTACATCTCAAAGAAATACATCGAATCAAAGAGACGATAGGTCGATTCAAATCCCGACTTCATTTGATCGTAGGCCGCCTGGCCAAGATCATTAGGAATACCGTCCGGAAACTTCCGGGCAAAGTTTTCCTGTACGTACTCGCCCATCGACTGCCCCTGTTTAAGCACGGTGCCGATGATTGAGGTGATGGACAATGTGATCAGGCAGGCTATCCCTAATTTCAGAGACACAAAAAAATCCCAGACCTTGTCTTCAATGCGTTTTATCTGTTTATCCAAAATTTTAAATCTCCCAACATTTACAGTTATCCAGTGCCATAAAAGACGCCAGGTTGCGGTCTTACATATCTACATAACTAGTGATCGGCATTAAAAAGTACCCGACTCTAATATGCGCGCACAACCGTGTCAATGTGCAACAGCACAGTTCGGTTGTTCGTATCCTAGTGTTTCTCTGGAAAACATTAAAAGGACAACACGAAGTATCTGCTATAAAAAAACTAGACTAGTGCCCATCCGGAAACACTGGATGGGTGTAGTTTGGTTTCTTTTTTGGAAACCAGAAATTTTTCGCAAGGTCAAGGAAATCAAGCATTTGAGCGGAGGCGTAGTACTTTAC
>CBDUUF010000384.1:0-2323 GCA_965370375.1 uncultured Desulfuromonadaceae bacterium | reverse complement strand
TGCCGAATTCCCCTCCCCAACGGCAGTGCCGTGCTTCTTTGCATAGGCCTGTTCCATACTGGTCAGGATTGCTGCAAAATGCTCGACCGTATCCCCTTGCTTAAGTAGATACTCGATCGCAACATCATCGGCTTCAAGCTCCATGTCGCGTGAGAACTTTGCATCGACCAGCATCGTTGGTAAAGTTGCCGCCAGAGAAGTCGCTGAAAACACATCACCGGTCAGAGTCGCAACTATCAGTCCAACCGCTGAACCTTGAATCACCTGACGCATGGCGTGACGATGCCGTACATGACCTACCTCATGCGCCAGGACGGCGGCTATCTCCTCATCGTGTTCAGCTAGTGCAATCAATTCGTCGGTCATGATCACCGCGCCACCCGGTAAGGCAAAGGCATTGGCGCCAATTTTTGGTGAGCTGCGTAACTCAAGTTTATAGGGACGTTCGGTGGCATCGAGCGCTGCTACCACCTGCATGAATAAAGCTTCAATCTCTGCCTGTCTATCTTCGTCGAGTTCGGTCGGTTTAAACATCGCACGGTCGAGAAACATCAAGGTTTCCTGGCCAAGAGTGATTTCTGTAGACGGTGGGATGGCATAGGCGGCTTGCTCAGCCAACACCGGAATTCCGAACTGGATGAAGCCGATCACTAGTGTAATCGTTACAATTAATGCGGCAAAGGCGAGTTTCAGGCTGTTCTCCCAGCGGTGTACGCCATTGAAAAACCGGCCTTTACCCTGGCGTCGCTCTGCCAGTTGTGCAAAGTTTTTATCATCAAAATCACATTTTCCACCATTCGGCAGATAAATGGATCGTTTCATCGAGCCGAGTGGGGTTGAAATTCTGACCTCGCGCAACGGCCAGGATAGTTCGATGCCGTCACCGGAGATCAGAAGTCGGTCGCCGCTGATGTTCAGGTCGACAGTGTACCGTTCCGAGCGCTTGCCGTTGTAATAGTCACCGCTAGTTTGCATCAGATACCGAAATCGACACCAAAGATGTCGCCAATCTCTTCGCCAGCAGCGCTGGTATGTTCAATATTGCCGTTAATGTAATGATCAAGGTCACCTGAGGCATTCAGGGCCAGATTTGCAAGCCTGTATCTGGCCAGGCGTACCGAAGCCCACGGAACCAGCAGTCCGACCGACAGAATAGAAGCGAGAATATTGGAAAACATTATCCAGCTCATATCGCGAACCCGCATAGTGCTGACAAAGCGGTTTTTACCCAGGAATGTGCCATTCCAGGTCAGGTTGGTAACTCGGACATAGCCATAAACAAACAGGAAGAAATATCCGGACACCATCAAGAACGGGATGAGAATGCCGAAAGCAACCGGCATCGCAGACTCGGCACCTGGTTGAATAGATGTGCCGAGTAACGCCGTAAGGCCAAAGAACGCGCCGAAGAACAGTATCGCGAAGCCAATAGTCTTCAAAGAGACCATATAGAAAGCTTTCGGCCCGGCATCAAAACTGAAGTACGATCGACCGAAGCTGCTGTTCTCCATCAGGAAGCGTTTTTGCCGATACAACACATAAGGGGTCAACAGCCCAAGAGTGAGAACTGAAAGAACCGGCAGCCAGGCATAGACCTTGTAGGACTCGGCATAAGCCGGTCGGAAATTAAAGCGGATATTACGATGGGCTGAATTGCGGTTGTTGAACAACCTCGACCGGACGATCACCCACGGCACCAAAAAGAAGATTAATAAACCAAAGACCATGCCGAGTATCGGGCTGAACTGGGAGCCTAATGAGTAGGCGATAAAGAGTGCTGCGCCAATTAACCAGCCTTTAAGCAAAGCGATCGGGTTGGCCAGGTAATCGAAGTTAGCATCGTCAAGCATAGTGTTGCCATAAAAGTACTGGCGCTTACGCACCTTGGCCCAGGGGGAGTAGATACCGACAGTAACAATCTTGAGCAGAGTGTTAACGATCCAGATGCCAAAATATTCCCGGGCATTTCCGGTAAAGGAAAACGCTAAACGACGTGGACCAGTCTGTGTTGTTTGCGGAGCTTGCTTTGGTTGAGGTGCCTGAGTTGGAGTGCCGGTTTGCGGCGGTGGTGGGGCAATTTTTGTCATATCTTCAAGCTTAAAAGATTTTTCACACTCCGGACATTTAATGCTTTTTAGCTTTGCCGGAATTTTGGCTCGGTCGACATCTTTGCTATAGCCACAATGTGGGCAAGAAATACTGATTATGGGCATGACCCCTCCATGAAATTAGAATTTAGTTTGTTTTCGTCCGGAAACGGTCCTTTTCCGCAATCTCTGCGTCAATCTGCACATTTGATTGTGCGGCGTAAAGTACTACGCCT
>CBDUUF010000383.1:0-2327 GCA_965370375.1 uncultured Desulfuromonadaceae bacterium | reverse complement strand
CGGGAATTCAGTTGACTTCAAACCGAGGCTGCTGGTAGTCTTTGCGCACAATTTAAACGCCCTAGGGGAGTAGCTTACTGAGAGTTCCGTTAACTTATGGAACGACCCTTTGAACCTGATCCGGATGATACCGGCGTAGGGAAGCGGCGACGGAAGCTCCGATTCACGGACCGCCTGTTGCGGTCTTTTTTTGTTTAGAGATGAGTATGTCGACCGAGATTCAAGTCAACGAGCGCACAGTCGTTATCGATCAGGCTGCGACCCTGTTTGCGATCCGCGATCGGTTCAAACCGAACGCCGATATCATGATTGTGAACGGGTTTCCGGCGACTGTCGATGTAGAGCTGTCGGCTGGCGACCGGGTTGTTCTGATCCGGCGTGGCGAGGTGCCGGAAGCAGCGGAGTTCGAAGCGTTACTCATGGCCCGTTCCACGCCTGGCGTTTACGAATCAATTCGTAATGCGACAGTCGGGATTGCCGGTGTCGGCGGGCTCGGTTCGGCTGTTGCGGTCGCCTTGGCTCGCACCGGCATAGGTCGCCTGATTCTGGCTGATTTCGATGTGGTTGAACCATCAAACCTGAATCGTCAGCAATATTTTGCCGATCAGATCGGCATGCCAAAGGTTGATGCTTTGAAGGCAAATCTGATCAGGATTAACCCGAATATCCGGGTTGCACTGTTTCATGGCCGGCTGGATCGTGAAAATATTCCGCAGGTTTTTGCACCGGTCGATGTTCTGGTTGAGGCGTTTGACGTAGCGGAGCAGAAGGCGCTGCTGGTCGGAGCATTCAGGAAGAGTTATCCGGATAAACAATTGGTTGCCGGTTCCGGGATGGCTGGTTACGACAGCGCCAATCGAATAGTGACCCGGCGGGTCGGGAAAAACTTTTATCTCTGCGGTGATGGTGAGTCGGCCGCCGCGCCAGGCAATGGCCTGATGGCTCCCCGTGTCGGTGTTGCAGCCCATCATCAGGCCAACGCCGTGTTAAGGATCTTGCTGGGGGAAGAACCGTGATGACGATTAGCGTAAATGGACAAACTAAAGAGATTGCGGCCGGGGCCAATCTGGCTCAATTGCTTAAGCAGATGCAACTGAACGCCGAGTGTGTTGCCGTAGAGTGTAATCTCGATGTTGTTGAGCGTGATACTTTTACTTCATTGTTGCTCAGGGATGGCGACAAGCTTGAAATAGTCCAGTTTGTCGGCGGCGGTTGATTTTGCCCCGGCAGGAAAAGGATAGAATATGTCAGATCAACTGGTAATAGCCGGTCGCAGCTTCAACTCACGTTTGTTGGTTGGTACCGGTAAGTTTTCGAGTAATGCGGCGATGGTTGCGGCCATGGAACAGTCCGGCAGCGACATTGTTACGGTCGCCTTGCGCCGGGTCGATGTCGACAATCCGGATGATGATATGTTGTCGCATATAGACCGCGATCGGTATCTGCTGCTACCGAACACCAGCGGCGCGCGTGATGCCGATGAGGCTGTCCGTCTGGCCCGTCTGGCCCGTGCTGCCGGCTGTGAACCGTGGATCAAACTGGAAGTTACCCCAGATCCTTACTACCTGTTGCCCGATCCGATTGAAACTTTGAAAGCGGCCGAGATTCTGGTTAAGGATGGATTTAATGTCCTGCCGTACATCAACGCCGATCCGGTTCTGGCCAAGCATCTGCAAGAGGCCGGGACGGTTACGGTCATGCCGCTTGGATCACCGATCGGCACCAACAAGGGGGTGCGGACCCGTGAGCAGATCGCGATCATCATCGAGCAGGCGATCGTGCCGGTAGTGGTCGATGCTGGTCTCGGTGCACCGTCACATGCCGCCGAAGCGATGGAGATGGGCGCTGATGCCGTGTTAGTCAACACCGCTCTGGCCGTCGCCCGTGACCCGGGGGCCATGGGTGCCGCCTTCAAAAAAGGGGTTGAAGCGGGCCGCGAAGCCTATCTGGCCGGTCTCGGCGAACAGCGTGACACGGCTGAAGCCTCAAGCCCGCTAACCGGGTTTTTGCATGGCTGATTTATTAACCACGAAGCACACGAAGAGCACGAAGAAAGTCTAAATGTTCTTCTGAATGGTAATTCTTTAAGTATATTTTGTAGCTATATGCCTGTTGTTGATGTGCGAATTAAACAGGTTCCAACTTCGTGTCCTTCGTGTCCTTCGTGTCCTTCGTGGTAAAAGAGATTCTATGAGCTTTCTGAATGAAATAAACAGATACGATCCGCAACACCTCCTCAGCGAAATTGAGGCCAAAACCTCGATAGATGTCCAGCGGGCTCTGGCGGTTGAACGGGTCGGCATTGAAGAATTCAAGGCGCTGCTCTC
>CBDUUF010000382.1:0-2331 GCA_965370375.1 uncultured Desulfuromonadaceae bacterium | reverse complement strand
TGTAATATGGCGATCGAAGCCGGAGCCAGAGCCGGTCTGATTGCTGCTGATGAAAAAACCGTCGACTATGTTAAGGGGCGTCCGTTCGCACCGCAGGATGAACTGTTTGAACAAGCTGTAAACGCGTGGCAAGAGCTGCATTCGGACGCTGACGCGGAGTTTGATCAGACAGTGGTTCTCGACGCAGCCAGCATCAAACCGCAGGTCAGCTGGGGGACTTCTCCGGAAATGGTGGTGGCGATCGACGGCTTTGTGCCTGACCCAGCAGACGAGCCGGAAATGGTCAAGCGCCGGGGGATGCAGGAAGCGCTGAATTATATGGAGCTCAAACCGAATACCCGGATGGTTGATATCCGGCTGGATAAGATTTTTATCGGCTCCTGCACCAACGGCCGGATTGAAGATTTACGCGCCGCGGCTGCGGTCCTTAAAGGCAAAATGGTGGCGGCAAATATCAAGCTGGCACTGGTGGTGCCCGGTTCCGGTCTGGTCAAACAGCAGGCTGAAGCTGAGGGGCTCGATCTGATCTTCAAACAGGCCGGGTTTGAGTGGCGCGAGCCGGGCTGTTCGATGTGCCTGGCGATGAATGCCGATCGTCTCGAGCCGCAAGAGCGTTGTGCCGCGACCTCCAACCGGAACTTCGAGGGACGTCAGGGGCAGGGGGGGCGCACCCATCTGCTCAGTCCGGCTATGGCGGCCGCGGCCGCAGTCGCCGGGCATTTTGTCGATGTTCGTGAATTGGAGGCCAAATAATGCAAGCGTTTACGACCCTCAAAGGGGTGGTGGCTCCACTTGACCGCTCGAATATCGATACCGATGCAATTATCCCGAAACAATTTCTCAAGTCGATCAAGCGGACCGGCTTCGGCCCGTTTCTGTTTGATGAGTGGCGCTATCTGGACCGGGGTGAGCCGGGCATGGACTGTAGCGATCGTCCACTTAACCCCGATTTTGTCCTGAATCAGGAGCGCTATCGGGGCGCGCAGATTCTGTTGACCCGGGATAACTTCGGTTGTGGCTCATCGCGCGAACATGCACCGTGGGCGCTGCTCGATTTCGGTTTCAGCGCGATTATCGCCCCGAGCTTTGCTGACATTTTTCTAAATAATTGCTGCAAAAACGGCATTCTGCCGATAGTGTTGCCGGCGGAGCAGATCGAGAATTTGTTTCAGGCGGTAGAACAAACCGACGGCTACGCATTGCAGATCGATCTGGCAAACCAGACGGTGTCGACCCCGGACGGGGCGACACTTAAGTTCGAGGTCGACCCGTTCAAAAAGCACTGTCTGCTCAACGGCTTTGACGACATCAGCCTGAGCTTGCAACACACGGCAGCGATCAGTAGTTTTGAGCAGCAGCGGGCGGCGACCACACCCTGGTTGTTTAGTCCTGTACCGTAACAATAATCGGATAATTTCAGCCTATATCTTGTCGCCACGTTGTTTGCAGCGACAGTTAACTTACAAACGAGGAACCATGACCGGAAAAGAACTCGTAATCAAGGCATTAAAAGAGCAGGGCGTGCGTTTAGTCTTCGGTTATACCGGCGGCGCTATCATGCCGATCTTTGACGAAATGGCCAAACAGCAGGCCTTCACTTTTATCATGTCGCGCCACGAACAAGGTGCGGCTTTTATGGCGCAAGGGGTTTCCCGTGCCTCACTCTCAACCGCGGAGCCACAGATCGGCGTCTGTATGGCGACCTCCGGACCGGGGGCGATGAACCTGGTCACCGGTATTGCCGACGCCCATATGGATTCGGTGCCGATTGTCGCAGTTACCGGGCAAGTGGCGACCGGAGTTATTGCGACGGATGCCTTCCAGGAGAGTGATGTGGTTGGGGTCATGTTGCCGATAACCAAACAGACCTACATGCCGCTGACGACAGAGGATATCGAACCGGCAGTGCATGAAGCTTTTTATGTGGCTCAGACCGGTCGTCGCGGTCCAGTTGTTATCGACATCCCTAAAGATATACAACAGACCGATATCAATGATGATAAACGGGCATCAGCCAAGATTGATAAACCGAAACTGTCCGGATTTTTCTATCATCCATCACCGGAGCGTGAACCGGTGCATCGGGCGGTACAGATGCTCAATAGCAGTGACCGACCGGTCATTTTCTGCGGTCACGGGGTTATCGACAGTCAGGCTGGTGTGGCGCTCAGAGAGTTTGCTGAAAAGACCAACATCCCGGTCGCTTTTACCCTGCACGGACTTTCGGCTATGCCGGCTGATCATCCCTTGAGTCTCGGGATGATGGGGATGCACGGTACCGTCGAAGCGAACCGGGTGATTATGGATGCCGACCTGATCATCGCCTTCGGC
>CBDUUF010000381.1:0-2332 GCA_965370375.1 uncultured Desulfuromonadaceae bacterium | reverse complement strand
TCAAAACGTGTACAGTCAGCATGTATAGTTTGAGATTACCAAATTGACTGAGACATGTAAACTATTGAAATTACTGATTGGCCCCGTAGCTCAGCTGGATAGAGCAACCGCCTCCTAAGCGGTAGGTCAGGCGTTCGAATCGCCTCGGGGCCGCCATTTGCAGCTGTTTTGTTTGCCGCAGCAAGTTTCTATAGCTTTCCTGATTAAACTTGAGCCGCAGGTGTCTGTACATGTACACACAACATTTCAAGCTTGCAGAGAAACCATTTAACGTTACACCTAATCCGCGCTTTGTTTTTCTCAGCAAGCAGCATCGGGAGGTGTTTGCTCATCTGTTGTATGGCTTGCAGAATCGCTGTGGTTTTATTGAGATAACCGGTGAAGTTGGGGCTGGCAAGACTACTGCTTTACGTACACTGTTTCATCAACTCGACTCGAATGAGTATCGTCTGGCGCTGATTTTCAACCCGTCACTGTCCGCCGATGAATTGCTTGAGGCTATTTGTCAGGAGCTGGAGATCCCCGTGGTTTCCGGTGACAGGCGCGGGCTGCTTGACCGGCTTAATAAGTATCTGCTTGAAGAAAACGCTGCTGGCCGAACTGTTGTCCTGGTGATTGACGAAGCGCAGAACCTGGCGGTGCCGGTTCTGGAGCAGATTAGACTACTGTCTAATCTTGAAACCGAGACGGACAAACTGATTCAGATTGTTCTGGTCGGACAACCGGAGCTGGGTGAGCTGCTATCACAACCAAACCTGCGTCAATACAGTCAACGCATCTCGGTTCGGTATCATTTAAGTCCGATGGATCAGGAAGATACCAAGGAGTATATTCGTCATCGGTTGTCAGTTGCCGGGAGTGATGGCGGTGTTTTTACAGAGTCGGCACTCAGAGCAACCTATAAGCTTTCCCGTGGCTTGCCACGTCTTATTAATATTGTCTCGGACCGTGCTTTACTGGCGGCATATTCTGAGGATCAGCCAGCTGTCGACAAGAAGCATGTACAGAAGGCCTCCGCTGAATTATTGCGCACCAAACCAGCCAGAACTGTAAACCCCCTTTCCTGGATAGTAACTTCTGTTATTGCCTGCAGTCTGTTGGTTTTCGCTTATATGCATTATATGAAGCCGACCATTCAGCCTGAACCTGCTCAGATCAGTCAAGAGCAGCCACCACCGGTGCAAATTATCGATTATTCCGCGTCTGTGCAGCAGATCCGTAATACTTTGGCTGGCAATGATGAGCGTGAGTCTTTTTCCGGCACGGCCAGAAGGTTGATGCAGGTTTGGCGGATCGATTCGTTGTCAGTACCTGTTTATCCGGCAGGGATGCCTGCTTATCTGCAATCGCTGCCTGATTCCGGCTGGCAGTGGACCGCTTATTCAGGCGATCTGCAAACCCTCCTGAATCTTGATGTGCCGATAGTCATAGAGCTGTCTTTGCCTGCTGTCTCTGGCAGGAGATATTTGACAGTTCAATCGCTAGCTGCTGACTCCGTGCAAATATCATTGGCAAACGGTTCAGACAAGTCTATTCAACTTAAAGTACTTTCGAGCATTTATACCGGAAGGGCCTATGTTCTATGGCGGAACTATCTACAGCTATCATCATTTTCTCAACTTGGTCAGCGGGGGATGGATGTTTCGCAAATTCAGAATATGCTGATTCAGGCCGACTACTATAACGGTAAAATAACGGGTGTGTACGATGCTTTGACAATTGCGGCCGTAACCCGTTTGCAAGCAGATCGTGGAGTGATTCAGGATGGCCGCATCGGTCCTTTAACCTTGATGCTCTTATATCAACAGGGTGGAACCTATAATTCCCCCCGCTTGATCAGTCGCAACAATGGAGGGCAGTCATGAGCTCTATCCTTGATGCACTGAAAAAGCTTGAGAAGGAGAAAATCCATCGGGACGAGGTTTCAACTGCAATTGCCAGTGATATCCTGCGTTCAGGCGGCAAAGCCAGGGCACCGCAGTGGAAGCTTCCACTTACCGTATTTGTATTGGTCGTTATTGCCGCTGTGGTGGCGACTTTTCTGTTACGTGAGCCGGCCAAAACCTCGACCATTAAGACCAATAACACTCCAGCCGTACCGGATGTTAAGATGGTGAAGCCCGAACCGGTTCAGGTTGCAACCGTGACCGTTCCAATTAAAGCATTACCGACAGACTTGCCACTTTTATCCGGAATCGTCTTTCAGCAACAGAAGGATGCACGGATGGCTATACTCAATGACCTGCCGGTGATGGAAGGTACGGTTATTGCCGGTTACACCTTGCAGGAAATTTTCCCTGATTACGTTGTTGTTACCTATACAGGGCAATCC
>CBDUUF010000380.1:0-2336 GCA_965370375.1 uncultured Desulfuromonadaceae bacterium | reverse complement strand
CACAAGGCGTAGCGGTTTTTCAGGGGCGAAGGCCTACATGCTGTAGGTCGAGGTCCTGAAAAGCTCTACAACGCAGTCGGGTGGACTTTTTGCGACGCCATCAAACATGCAGTTATCAGTTCTGTAAGGCTGGCGACAGCGTCCCCGTTAAAGTATAGCTGCTCGCCGACCAGTGCCAACTCCCCATATGGTTCAACCTCTGTCCCCGGCTCGCGCCCGAGCAGCAGAAACAAGCTACCGGGTATCTCTGCAGCATCGGTCTCGGCGGGAAACTCCAGATCGCAGATACCGGCCAGCATACCCTGTTGATCACTCCAGGCCAGCTCCTCAAGAGCATAACGGACGGCACTCAACCGACTGTCATCCTGCTGATTGAGGAGCAGACTGTTGCCGGTCAGACCGAAGCGGAGCGCCGCCTCACCGAGAAAACAGTTCGGCAGGGTGTAGGCGAACAGGTTTGGGCTGGCCAATTTCCCGCCATCCGGCAGCATGGTCTGGAGATAGGCGATATCGGTCGCCAGGCAGCCATAACGGCTGGCGGCAATAATCCCGATCGGCCGTTTTTTCGTCCATTGTTCCGCGCCGGCATCACGCAGGCAGAAGGTAATGGCCGCCAGGCCGATGCGGGAAAAAGCATCAAGTCGACCGAAGCGTTTGTCCGGCTCGGTAAAAATCTTCTTGCGGGTCGGGATTACCAACGATCCGGAACGCAGTGGTTGGGTATGCGAACTGCGGCCCATGCCACAACCGGCAGCGGTCACCCAGCCAATGCTCTTGATCCAGGCCTTCATCGCTTGCCCCTTTGCAAAATAACCACGCCGTTAATCCCGCCGAAGCCTGAATTGCTGTTCAGCAGGTAATCACCGGAGATCGGTTGAGCCTCGGCACTGACCCGGTTATTGGCTGCAGCCTCAGGCTCCAGGCAACCGACAGTGCCGGGAATCTTTTGTTCTTGCACCGCCCGGCAGGCGATGGCAATTTCTACCCCGCCGGCGGCGCCCAGACAGTGACCCAGGCTCCCTTTTACCCCGTGCAGCGGTGGCAAGCTGTCGCCGAAGACTTCGGCAAAAGCGGTCAATTCCATAGCATCGTTGTAGATCGTTCCGGTGCCATGGGCGTTGATCGCGGCAACCTGTTCAGCATCAATACCGGCTCGTTGCAGCGCTTGCCGACAGGCGCGTATCAGGCCGCTGCCATCCCGCGCCGGAGCGGTAACGTGATGCGCATCATTCGACGCGCCCCAACCGGCCACATAAGCCAACACCGGCTCATCACTGCGCAAGGCCCGTTCTTCACTCATCAACAGTAACGCAACCCCGGCCTCGCCCAGATTCAAACCATTCCGGTTTTGATCAAAAGGCCGACACGGCTCGGCCGACAATGCCTGTAGCGCTGAAAACCCGGAGAACACGAACTCACTCAAGATGTCAGCCGCGTAAACCAACACCGCCTCCGCCTGACCGGCAGCGATCAAGGCTGCGCCCCGGGCCAGAGCGATGGTCGAAGAAGCACAGGCAGCGTTGATATTACTGCCGCGGTCGCTCAGATCGAAGCGTTTGCCGATCTTCGCCAGCAACGGTTCGAACAACACCGCCTGCGGAATTGTTCCAGCATGGCGACTGACCGTCTCCAGCCGATCGATCTCACCCTTGGTCGAAGCGACCAGCAGCCGACAGTCAGACGGCAAATTCCCGATCTGGTCGGCTACCCGCTCAAGAATGCTATCGAGTCTCGAACCGCCAGCCGGTGCCTGCAGGCCACCGATGCAAGCAGCCAGGTTGGAGATATAGTTGCCCGTGTCAAACCGCTGCACCGGGGCGATACCACTCCGGCCCGCCAGCAGACCGCCCCATAGCGTTTCGAAGTCATTGCCCAGGGGGGTGACTGTAGCCGCCCGACTTAGAACGACTCGGTTCATATCAACTCTCCGGCCTGCCAACGCTGACGGAAATCAGCATAAAATGCCGGTGGCACCATCAACACGTTATCGGCTTTATCCATCATCAGTTGTACGGAGTAACCGGTAGTAGTCACTGCGCCGTCACTGTTGCGCAAGATAAATTCATGGTTGAGCCTAACCGCATCGGTCCAGTGCAAAATAGCCTCGATGCTAAAAGGCTCACCAAAGCGCAACGGCAGCTGGTAATCGACATGCAGCTGCTTGATCGGTGAAACAAGCCCCTGGTTATATAGATCCATATAACCGAGCCCATATTTCTCGCCGAGCAACACCCGGCCATCCTCAAAGTAGCTCGGATAGCGGCCATGCCAGACGATATTGAGCGGATCGACTTCCTCGAAACGCACCGTCCGCTCCACCGTGCAGCGCAACGGCT
>CBDUUF010000379.1:0-2348 GCA_965370375.1 uncultured Desulfuromonadaceae bacterium | reverse complement strand
GATTTTGCCATCGGCGCTGACCACAAAAGATACGACCGGATGCAGGAAGTCTTCGCCCTCGCGTATGAAGTGATAACCGGCGACATCAAACAGGCTGCGGGTCGTCTCGCCATCACCGGTCAGAAAACGCCAGGCCGATTTTGGAAAACCGTGGCCGGCGAGTGCCGTGTAAATCTTTCGGGCCTTGCGCGCGTCTACCGGCAATTCGGTAGCATCAAAACTGATCGACAGGATCCGGTAATGTTCCTCCGGGTTGCGGCCAAGATCTTTTATTATCCCGGCCACGCCAGCCTGCAGGAAATTACAGACATTCGGGCAACTGTAATAAATCGGCAGAATCAGGGTTGGCCGGTCGATCAGATCGCCAAGCCGCACTGACTCGCCCTGTTCATCGATCAAGATAGAATCGAGCGGTAGCGTTGCGCCGAGCTGCGCTTCAAGACCGATCTCCACCGGCGGCTCTTGATGCTGATGTGCTTTGTCGTCTGACATCGGCATCGGCTGAGCCTGTTCGCCCATCTGGTCATGTTCCTGCATCGCAGATGCAGGGGTGATAAACAACAAACCAAGACAAACCACCAAGACTATGGGGGCAAAGAGAATATCCAGCGAAAGGTATTTCCGATATGGCGTCATAAAATCTATTCAAAAAGATAATTAAAAGTCCTGTCAATAATAACGGTTTTACACTGATATGCAAACATTCAAGACCGGAACAGTTCCCTATTCAATAGTGGGGTTAGTCAAGTGCCTGATTTTCAATATAATTCCGAACCAACAGGCAAATCAGACCTGAAAAAATCCTTAAACGTTTGAATTCATTATGTGTTAAATTAATTCTTTAATTCATAGTAAAGCAGTCATTTAATGCATTAATTTGTGCAACAGTGCAACCTGATGGATTGCAACAGGAGGACAACATGCCGATTGCCCCACCTGACGAAAAGCTGCTCGATCTCCCCCCCCTGGAATTAATGGATCTGTTTGGCCGAATGCGCAACCTGACAGATAACGCCGGGTTCACCGGAACACTGCCGGCCATCTGGCAATGCTCAGATGAAAGTCAATCGATCAAAAAGGCGTTGTTTGGCTACACCTACAACTGCCCGTCTTTTAACCTCGGTCGGGTTGGCGCCCTGCTCGATCCTACCCGTCTGGCGACTGCGGCTCACCATGGCAACGACCTGGTTATTGTTGGTGGAAGTCATATCGGTACCGAAGAAAACGATGGACTCGGTTATATCCGGCGTATTCACGGCGGGGTCGCGCCCTGTTGCGGTATGCTGCAACACGTATTGGTTGAATATCTGACTATCTACAAACGCGCGACGCAACTGATCAAAATATCCCGCAAAGACAGCGCTTATAACATTGAGATCCCTTACAAATACCTTTTCCAGAAACCGGCCGGTAATGTTGCCAAAATAAATATCAAGCTTGAGATGCTGGTCGCCGGTGAAGCAATCAGCGAAGGGACTCTCGGGAAAGTCTATCCTCTGCACCCGCGTATTGTGGAGGAGAATCAAGAAATCCTAAAAGAATGGAGTGAAGTGCCGACGCCAATCGGGGAGATGTTAAATCCGGATTGCTTCAGCTTCAGCAAACATATCGATCTGGGAAGCCACGAACCGAAGACTATGCTGGAGGCATCGACGTTTGATTTCCTGCCAGAGATCGTCACATCCGCTCGTCCGCACCGCCGCCTGTGCAACGTCAACACCTGGCGACAATTTCACCGCCTCGCCTCCTACATTACCGATGGCTTTGATGGCAGTGGCCGTAATATTTTTGTTCTGGCCGGCTTGACCATTGATCGCACGATCAGCCACAACACCTTTGTCCCGCAATTCGGCTTCTGGATGGAACAGGGCCGCGCACTCAAAGCCCGTTATTTTGGCCCGGAGGAGATTCGTGAGTTACTCTTGGCTCAGGATGTTTACAAGCCACCGGTGACCTTCCTGGAATATGCCGGCATCGGTTGACTGAACAGACAATGCGCCAAAAAAGCTGGTTAACCATAACCCTGGCCGGTAGTCTCACCCTCTGCCTCGCCCTCGGTATTCGGCAGGGTTTTGGGCTCTTCCTGGCACCGATCACCACCGATCTCGGTATCGGCAGGGGCAGCTTTGCCCTCGCCATTGCCAGCCAGAATCTCATCTGGGGTGCGGTGCAACCGTTTGTCGGTATGATCGCTGACCGCTACGGTTCATACCGGGTCCTCGCTACCGGAGCGGCACTCTACATCCTTGGATTACTGGTCATGGCCGGTGGCTCCCCCCTCGCGCTTAATCTGGGGGCCGGATTGCTGGTAGGGCAGCTGCAAGAATTGCTGAGTCTGGTTCGGCGTG
>CBDUUF010000378.1:0-2354 GCA_965370375.1 uncultured Desulfuromonadaceae bacterium | reverse complement strand
GTCAAAATTCCGCAGGCCGTTCTGTAACCCCTTCACACCCATGAAGTCGCAGCGATGTATGGTGGTCAGGCCGGGGCTGTTGCCCTCAACGATAAAAGCGGTGATCTCCGGACGTTTCTCGGCCGGATCATTGGTCCTGGCCATGACGATTAATAGATCGGCGTCCGGGCCGTTGCTGATCCATAGCTTTTCACCGTTGATTATCCAGGTCGAACCGTCTTCGGTTCTGGTGGCCGTGGTTTGCAGGCTCGACGGGTCGGAACCAACATTAGGTTCGGTCAGAGCGAAGGCGCTGATTTCACCGGCGGCGAGACGGGGCAGATATTTTTCTTTTTGTTGCTGAGTGCCGAACAGTTTCAACGGTTGTGGCACACCGATACTCTGGTGAGCCGAAAGCAGGACGGCGGATGAGGCACAGTGACTGGCGATCAATTGGATGATGCGGTTGTAATTAATCTGTGACAGGCCGAGACCACCGTACTCTTTCGGCAGTTTGATACAGAACAGGCCGAGCTTGCGGAAACCTTCAATGACCTTTTCCGGGATTTCCTTGTCGCGATCGATGGCATCGGCGTCGACCTCTTTGCCGAGAAACGTTTTCAGCTTGGCCAGGAGTGGGTCACCTAGTTTGCGATCCGCATCGTCCTGCTCGGGGAAGGGGAAAATCAGGTCGGCCTGCAGTCGTCCCATGAACAGCTCCCCGACAAAACTCGGCGCTGTCCATTCGGTTTCACGAGCCGCTTCGGCTGTTTCCAGTGAGCGTAGTTCGTCTTGTTTCTTTTTGCTCATAGAACTCCTCCTTGTCAGGCGTTAATTATTAGGAGAAATACATATATTCCATTTTCTATATTATATCATCTATTGTGCAATGTGCATGTCGGTTGAACCGGTTTTATTCCTCTTCCGCAGCTTTAGCGTTGCCGTTATGGTCTTCCTCGTCGGCGTTGCTCCAGGTAACTTTCGATGGTTTAAAGCCTTTGGCAATAGATGGTTTTATAATTTCAAAGTAGGGGGATACATCGAAATCACGTGGTGTAAAATGCGAGTGATGCCTGATGCGCAGCACTTCTTTGTAGCAGCTGGCACAACGCGGGTCATGTCCCAGCTCAAACGCGACTTCCGGCAAAATCGGGTACGGGATGGTCTGGAAAGCCTGGGCGATCAGTGACGAGCAGATAGCGCGGGTCGGATCACCGCTGCCCATGGTCAGCAGACGTCTGCGCCAGCGGGTCGGTACAATCGGTGTCGGGATCAGATAGCGGGCCAGATCAAAAATATTTTTCAGGTCATACTTCTGTCCGATGCGGGCCACGGCAAATTCAATTACCTGTTTAATCTGTTTGCGCGAGAGGCCGACCGGTCGGCAGATCCGGGTGTGGTATTCAGTATAATAACTGAGCGGCACTACCTGGACGCCTTTATTAATGTCAACCTCAAGCAGGGTTAACGCTTCTTCGTCATTCTTCGGTTTGCCGAGAGCATCGCCGATGTAGAGGGCGGCATGCGACCAGCTCGACTGAGTCAGGAATTTGACCGCAACACTGAAGGTGCTGTTGCCGTCGATCAGCAACACGTCGCCCGGTTTTAAGGTCGCAGCAAGATCACCTGGATAGCTGGTTGTTAACTCGGCGGACGCTTCCCGCGGTCTGGATAGGTAGCGTGCGAGTCGTTGACCGATTTTTTCAAAAGATCCCATAAGCACCGCTTAATCATAAGTAATAACGGAAGGTGTTTTAATCCAATTATAGCAAAGGAATCTATGGTTGCTGATTATCCATGGAATAAGCCAGAGCGACCGCTTGTAATGATTTAGGATGTGTGAACCGAGACTAATTCATGTTAGTGTGAAAAGAGTTGTTATTATGTGGGACATGCAGGTGAAAGGGAGGGTATCGATGAGACTTGAAATCCGTATGCCGAGGTTGAGTGAGTTTTCCGACGAAGGGACTATTGCCAAGTGGCGGGTAGCGGTCGGTGACATTGTCCAGAAAGGTGAAGCGGTCGCTGAGGTGGATCTTGATATGTCGAGGACCGAAATTCTGGCAGAAGCTGATGGCAAAATTGACGAAATCTGGGTTCTAGAAGGCCAGTCGGTCCCGGTTGAAACAGTCATAGCAATGCAGTCCGCCGATGATGCGGCTATCAGCGCAGAACCAGCGGTAGAAGAATCGCAGCAAGAGACGGTCGTCGCAGCTGCTCCTGAAGAAAAGATCGAAGATGGATCAGAATTTTTCCCTGAGCTTGGCGATGAAGCGAATCCTGATGTAGAGCCGGAGACCGAAACAGCCGCAGGGGACAATGAAGAAGCTGTCGTCATGTATGGCCATATCCTGGCATCACCGGAAGCAATTAAG
>CBDUUF010000377.1:0-2356 GCA_965370375.1 uncultured Desulfuromonadaceae bacterium | reverse complement strand
TTCTTGATTTTTTTTTGATCTTATACTTTTGTCATATTTATCTAGGTTGTTTCCGGGCATTATGAACCGACTCTGGAGACTATCGCCTGTGTTTCTGAGTTGGTGGTCGATGCCGGAGTCCACCGGGCTTCGAGCATCAAGGTTGCTGAAGCGGCCAAAGTGATCGAAAATACCCAGCGTGACTTGAATATTGCCTTGATGAATGAACTGGCGCTGATTTTTAACCTGATGGGCATTTCGACTCAGGATGTTCTGGCAGCGGCCGGAACCAAGTGGAATTTTCTCAAGTTTACACCTGGACTGGTTGGTGGTCACTGTATCGGCGTCGACCCTTACTATCTTACATACAAGGCCGAAGAGATCGGTTATCAGCCACAGGTAATTCTGGCCGGGCGACGGATCAATGATCAAATGGGTAAATTTATCGCCGAGATGACTGTCAAGCAGATGATTCAGGCGGATAAAGCGGTCAAGGGTGCCCGGGTTCTGGTGCTTGGTCTGACCTTCAAGGAAGATGTACCGGATATACGCAATACCAAGGTTATTGATATTGTCAGAGAGTTGCAGGAATACGGGGTCAATACTCTGGTGCATGACCCGGTGGCAAATGCTGAAGATACCCGCAAAGAATACGGTATAGATCTGGTTGATCTGGACAGTGTTGCTCCGGTTGATGCTGTGGTGTTAGCCGTAGCTCATCAGGCTTATAGGTCTATTAATATTGATCGACTCCAGGAACTATGTTCCACACCAAGTGGGACCGGGGTAATCATGGATGTGAAAAGCATTCTTAAGAAAACGGATGTTGAATCTGCAGGTCTTATCTACTGGAATCTTTAACAACGAGCAGGTGTTTGCATGAAAAATATACTTGTAACAGGTGGTTGTGGTTTTATCGGCGCTAATTTTATCCGGCTTATCTTGAATGAGACCGATGATGTCTTGATAGTCAATTTTGATAAACTGACCTATGCCGGAAATCCGGAAAATCTGTCTGACATTGAAAAAGATCCACGTTATCACTTCAGGCAAGGGGATATTTGTGATGCTGCGGCTGTGGCTGTGATCTTTGCCGAGCAGAATATCGACACAGTTGTGCATTTTGCCGCAGAGTCGCACGTCGATCGCAGCATATCAGGGCCGGCTGAGTTTATTCATACCAATATCATGGGTACCTTCATCCTGCTTGAAGCGGCGCGGGCTGCCTGGGCTGATAATGCTGACGGCTGCCGTTTCTTGCACATCAGCACCGATGAGGTGTATGGCTCGCTCGGTGAGACCGGTCTGTTCAAGGAGACTACTGCATACGATCCCCGTTCGCCGTATTCGGCCAGCAAGGCGTCTTCCGATCATCTGGTTAGTGCCTACTGTCACACCTATGGTTTGCCGGTGGTGATTACCAACTGTTCCAACAATTACGGCCCTTATCAGTTTCCGGAAAAACTTATCCCGTTGATTTTCAATAATGCGCTCAATGGCAAGGATCTGCCGGTCTATGGCGATGGTAAAAACGTCCGTGACTGGTTGTATGTTGAGGATCACTGTCGGGCGATTCTGCGTGCGCTGCAGTCCGGCGAAATAGGTGAGACCTATAATGTCGGCGGCAACAGTGAAATGCAGAATATTGAGGTGGTGCAAACCATCTGCGATATTCTGGATGAGCAGGTCGGCCCGCTACCGTCAGGCGAGCCGCGCCGGTCGCTGATCCGCTTTGTTAAGGATCGGGCTGGTCATGACCGGCGTTATGCCATTGATGCCAGTAAGATCAAGGAACAACTCGGCTGGGAACCTGCTGTGAAGTTTGCCGATGGCATCCGGGCGACGATCGAGTGGTATCTTGCACATGATGAGTGGATTGCCGGCGTTGCCGATGGCTCGTATCGTGATTATTACGATAATATGTATGGGAACCGGTGAAACGTGAGTCTTGCTGATCGAACAATCGCTATAATCGGTGCCAACGGGATGTTGGCGCGCAAAGTTATTGAATTAGCGGCGCCTGTTGACCGCTTGATCCTACTTGATCTGCCCGAATTCGATATCACGGATCGAACTGCCGTTATAACGAAAATGCAAGAGATCGATCCGGACGTTATCATCAATTGTGCCGCGTACACCCAGGTTGATAAATGTGAGGAAGAGGAGAAACTTGCCGCCCGGGTAAATGGTGCTGGGCCGGGGTTTCTCGCCGAAGCCGCAAAGAGTTGTGACGCAATTCTGGTGCATATTTCTACCGACTATGTTTTTCCCGGCAAGTCAAAGTCACCTTGTCGGGAAGATGATCTTACCGGCCCGCTGTCTGCTTATGGCCGGACTAAACTTCAAGGGGAGCGGGCCATTATAGATAGTGGTTGTG
>CBDUUF010000376.1:0-2357 GCA_965370375.1 uncultured Desulfuromonadaceae bacterium | reverse complement strand
CGGGCAGGCTCGTCCCGCCTGACGCCTTACTTTTTGTCTAAGTGGCTACTGGAAGCAAAGGCTTTGTCATTTCGAACAAAGAGAGAAATCTTGATCCTTCAATCGAGACTACAACAACGGGTCTTTACGTTATCTGGCACAAGCCACGCTCAAGACTTTGAAAACAAGTTAAATCCAAGTGAGAAATAATGATCGATAAAATAGTCATCAAAGGTGCCCGCGAGCACAACCTCAAATCTATAGACGTCGAGATCCCGCGCGATAAGCTGGTGGTCATCACCGGCGTCTCCGGCTCGGGTAAAAGCACCCTCGCCTTCGATACCATCTATGCCGAGGGCCAACGCCGCTATGTCGAAAGCCTGTCGGCTTACGCCAGGCAGTTCCTCGAGCAGATGGACAAACCGGATGTCGACAGTATCGACGGCCTGTCACCGGCGATCTCCATCGAACAGAAAACCACTTCGAAGAACCCGCGCTCGACCGTCGGCACCGTTACCGAAATCTACGACTACCTGCGCCTGCTGTTTGCCCGGGTCGGCCGGGTGCATTGTCATAAGTGCGACAAGGAGATCGCATCGCAAACGGTACAGCAGATGGTCGACCAGGTGATGATCTGGCCGGAAAAAACCCGGCTGATGGTGATGGCACCGATCATTCGTGGGCGCAAGGGCGAATACCGCAAGGAGATGAAACAGCTGCTGGCCGACGGCTTTGTCCGGGTGCGGGTCGATGGCGAGATGCGCGAGCTGTCTGAAGAGATCGAGCTCGACAAGAAGAAAAAACATACGATAGAAGTAGTCGTAGATCGCATCGTGCTCAAGGAGGGGGTCGAAACCCGGATGGCCGACTCGATTGAGATGGCCCTGAAGCTAGCCGAAGGTCTGGTGCGGGTGGAGATTGTTGACGGTGAGAGCAAGCTGTTCTCTGAACAGCACGCCTGCATCGACTGCGGCGTCTCCTATCCGGAAATAACGCCACGGATGTTCTCGTTCAACAACCCGTACGGTGCCTGCGAGGATTGCTCCGGTCTCGGCACCCGGATGTACTTCGATCCTGAACAGGTGCTGCCAAACCGCAATCTGTCAATGCGCGAGGGGGCAATTGCACCGTGGGAATCACGCTCCGGTTACTGGTACCAACAGGTCCTTGAAGCGCTGGCGGACTTCTATAAGTTTGACCTGACCACACCGTTTGACCAACTGCCGGAACGGGTACAACAGATCTTGCTACATGGCTCGGGCAAGGAGGAGGTCAAGTTTTTCTTTGATCAAGGGGGACGGCGACACTTCTATACCAAGGTGTTCGAGGGAGTACTGCCAAATCTGGAACGGCGCTACCGCGAAACCGATTCCGATACGGTGCGCGAAAATCTTGAACGCTACATGAACATCATGCCATGTCCAAGTTGTAAAGGTGCCCGCCTGCGCCCGGAATCACTCTGTATCCGGGTCGGCAAAAGCAGTATCCAGGAAGTGGTGTCGCTATCAATTGTTGAAGCCGAAACCTTCTTTGCCAAACTGAAGCTGTCAGCCAAAGAAGAAGAGATCGGCCGGCGGATTCTCAAGGAGATCCGCGAGCGGCTGTCGTTTCTGACCCATGTCGGACTCGATTACCTTTCTCTCGATCGAACGGCCGGAACCCTCTCCGGCGGCGAAGGCCAACGGATCCGCCTCGCCACCCAGGTCGGCTCGTCACTGGTCGGGGTGCTCTATATCCTCGATGAACCATCGATCGGCCTGCACCAGCGCGACAACCGCCGTCTGCTCGAAACCCTGAAACGATTGCGTGATCTCGGCAACACCGTATTGGTTGTCGAACACGATGCGGAGACAATCCTTGAGGCCGACCACGTCATCGACATGGGCCCGGCTGCCGGCATCCACGGTGGCGAGATCGTTGCTGAGGGCACACCGGAAGACATCCTTAATTCAGCAGACTCGCTTACCGGCCAGTACCTCTCCGGTGTCAGGCAGATACCACTCCCGGCAATCCGCCGGCAAACTGACAACTTTCTCCAGATCAAAGGTGCAACTGAAAATAATCTGTGTAACGTTTCAGTCGACATCCCACTCGGCGTACTGACCTGCGTTACCGGCGTCTCCGGTTCCGGTAAATCGACCCTGGTGATCGACACCCTCTACCGCACCCTGGCACAGCGGCTTTATCGCTCCCGCGAACGGGCCGGCAAGGTCGACGATATCCTCGGCATCGAACTGCTCGACAAGGTTATCGATATCGACCAGTCACCGATCGGGCGCACCCCACGCTCCAACCCGGCTACTTATACCGGTGTCTTCACCGACATCCGCGACCTGTTTGCCCAACTGCCTGAAGCGAAGGTGCGCGGTTACAAACCG
>CBDUUF010000375.1:0-2361 GCA_965370375.1 uncultured Desulfuromonadaceae bacterium | reverse complement strand
TCCGGAGAATCTCTCGGAATACAACGTCGTACCGGCCGACTCAGCTGCCGGTGCTAAACAATAGACCACCCTACTCGCATAAAAAAAACGTACAGATGATTTCATCTGTACGCAGCAAACCGGTTTAGCAAACAAAATAAGGGCGGCCACATCGGCCGCCCTTATTTGCGTGTAACATTAAACTTGCGAGATCGCATCGACCGGGCAAGTGTCAACACATGCAGCACAATCGGTGCAGGTATCAGCATCAATCACATGAATTTCACCTTGTTCGCTGATTGCGTCAACCGGGCAGCTGTCTACACAAGCGGCACAATTAATACACTCATCACTGATTACGTGAGCCATACTATCACCTCCTTCGTTTGATTTCTGTACATTCGATATAGTAAAATTTCGCGAAAGCTTACCCTAGTTCTCCGATGCTGTCCACCGCAAAAAACATCGTTTGTGAAAAAATTTTCATGCGAATACAATCAAGGAATCAGAGCCGACAACCATGTATAGAAGCGGCCCGGTCTAATCCCGATTTACCCTCAGTGCATACCAGAGTCCCCGGGACATATTTCGGGCAGATTCCTCTGCTTTTATAAAATCAGACTTCAAGGTGAAAGCGAACCTTCGGTAAACAACGGCCAACCCTTCTTCCAACATAATACGATTCAATAAACGCCCATCGGGCAACTGAACATAAGCCAGCAAGCGACCATATCTGTCACGGACTTCATGATCAGTCAGTAAAACTACCACCTTTCCGACTACGTTCGATTGCACAAATTCACGGGACACAGTGGCAATCCGCCTTAGAGTCGACTCTGAAATGCCCTGCCGCAGGAAATAACGGTCCCGGTCAGAAGGCTGCCATTCCGGGGTATCGATCCCGAGCAACCTGACTTTACCAATATTTTCAACCTTGATGGTATCACCATCATAAACCCACACAACTTTGCCGGTGAGGACAGGAGGAGTCGTCCACGCATCTTGTGTAAACAGAACGCCAGACAGCAGCAGACAGACAAGCAGTAGCAAAGAGACTTTCAATCGCGGCCCCATAACAGTCGGGCAAACAGGCCAACAAAAACACCCCAGAGCAAGTTAAGAGCAACGATAATGGCCGGGCCAGCAAGGGACAGGGTTAGGCCGGAACCGACCTGATCGGGCAGATAAAGAATTAAGTAGAGCAATGTTGGCAACAGACTAACCAGCAGACCTTTACGAATCCATTGTTTACGTGCCCGGGCCGAACCGACGGTTACAAAGAACACGCCACCCCATAAACCACCCCAGATCAGGCGCGGGTAGAAGCCGTCCGGTGCAAGCAACGGACGAACAGCGTACCCGGTAAGTTCCGGTAGTCCAAGCATAGTCCAGGCCCAGATCGCGCTAAAACCGACCAGCGCACTGAGCATGCCAGCACAAAAACAGATAGAAATTAATGCCGCAGGGCGTCGCATGTTGCCTCCTGAATCAGCATCTGAATATTCACAAACTATTCTTCATCCGGCCCATTCATGCTGCCGGTTCGGTAGCCATCCAGATCAAGTGCCACAAATTCAAAACCGGCTGCATGAAAATGCTTCGATACCTTAAGACGCAAGTCAGGCGCGAGGAACTTATCGATCTCGTCCGGCGCGACTTCAATCCTTGCGATATTGTCGTGATAGCGGACCCGGTAATTCGACAAGCCGAGAGTATGGAGTATTTCTTCACAACTCCCGACCTGCTCCAGCCGCTCAGCGGTAATCTCGGTTCCGTACGGGAACCGGGTAGCCAGACAGGCAAACGGCTGCTTGTTCCAGGTCGACAGGCCTGCCTCACGACTCAGTAGCCGGATTTCATCTTTAATTAATTCTGCCTCAAGCAGCGGCGAGTGAACCTTGAGCTCTTCAAGCGCTCGATGTCCGGGTCGAAAGTCACCAAGATCATCAAAATTTGTACCATCCAGCAGGCTGTTAAAGCCGTGCTTTTTGGCAACCGCCAGAAACTCACCGAACAGATCAAGTTTGCAAGTGTAGCAACGCTCGCGATCATTGGCGACAAAGCCCGGATTTTGCAAAACATCAGCCGTAATTTCCAGCAGACGCACGCCCATTTCAGCCGCCAGCGTGCGACAACTCGACAACTCATGCTGCGGATATACCGGAGAGCTGGCCGTTAGCGCCAGGACGTTATCGGCACCAAGCTCAGCGACAGCAACGTGCAACAAATAGGTCGAATCTACGCCACCGGAAAAAGCTACGGCCACGGGAGACAACTCCCGCAGCCGACTTCTGAGAATGTTTTCTTTTTTATGCATAATTGATGGACTCGTAAAAAAGAACCAGATGGCTAAGTAAAAATTTCGCACCACAAGGCGTAGCG
>CBDUUF010000374.1:0-2363 GCA_965370375.1 uncultured Desulfuromonadaceae bacterium | reverse complement strand
CGTAATTAACGCAGGTTATAGAAGACCTCGCGGCCGCCGAAGATGGCGATATCAACGAGCTCATCCTCAATCCGTAGTAGCGGATTGTATTTGCAAATGCGATCAGTGCGGCAGAGTGAACCGGTCTTGATCTGGCCGGCGTTGGTTGCCACGGCCAGATCGGCTATGGTGGTATCTTCGGTTTCTCCGCTACGGTGCGAGATGACGGCAGTGTAGCCGGCGCGTTTGGCCATTTCGATCGCTTCAAGCGTTTCGGTCAAGGTGCCGATCTGGTTGACCTTGATCAGGATCGAATTGGCGATCCCTTTGTCGATGCCTTCTTTGAGAATCTTGGTGTTGGTGACGAACAGGTCGTCGCCGACAATCTGGATCTTGTCGCCAAGTTTTTCAGTCATCAATGCCCAGCCGTCCCAGTCATTTTCGGCCATGCCGTCTTCAATTGAAATAATCGGGTAGCGATCGACCAGATCGGCGTAGAAATCGACCATGTCGGCAGCTGATTTTTTCGGCTGTTTTTCGTTCTCCAGAATATAGGTATTGTCTTTGTAGAGCTCAGAGGCGGCGACATCCAGAGCTAACAGCACATCTTCACCTGGTTTGAATCCGGCGGCTGTGATCGCCTCCATGATCACCTGTAGCGCTTCTTCATTGCTCTTCAGGTCGGGAGCGAAACCACCCTCATCACCAACGGCTGTGTTGTAACCCTTGTCCTTGAGGACTTTTTTCAGGGCATGGAAGATTTCAGCACCCATGCGCAGCGCTTCTTTGAAATTGACGGCGCCGACCGGCATGATCATAAATTCCTGAATATCGACGTTGTTATCAGCATGTTCTCCACCATTGATGATATTCATCATCGGTACCGGCAGCTCTTTGGCATTGGTTCCACCGAGGTACTGGTATAGTGGCAGCCCGGCATCTTCAGCCGCCGCCTTGGCACAGGCCAGTGAGACGCCGAGCAGGGCGTTGGCACCGAGGTTGCTCTTGAAATCAGTACCGTCAAGCTCGAGTAGTTTGTGATCAATTCCGGCTTGATCGGAAGCTTCCCACCCAAGCAACGCTTCGGTGATTACTTCATTGACGTTTTCGACTGCTTTTTCCACGCCTTTACCGAGGTAGCGGTCTTTGTCGCCGTCACGCAGTTCTATTGCTTCACGCTCACCGGTCGAGGCACCGCTTGGAACAGCTGCCCGACCCATTGCGCCGCTATCCAGGTAGACTTCAACTTCAACGGTCGGGTTTCCGCGTGAATCGAGAATTTCGCGTGCATAAATGTCGATAATTTCGCTCATCTGGTTTCTCCTGATCTACATATAAAGTACGGGGTAAATTGCTAGCTGAAAACGGCTCATTTATATCACAACATAAGCAAATTGGAAGCCTTTTCCTGTCAGCTTTTGAAACGGATTGATTTTGTGTTGCTTCAATGGTATTTTTACGAACATTTTCAAGGAAGTGAAGGACGTCTGATTGAGTGATCCAAAAACGTCGAAAGAGTTTATTGCCGCTGATCAAAAGCTGGCGAATTTACTTTTTGGACGACAGAATCGCCACCTCAAACTGATCGAGCGTTCTCTCGAGGTCCGTATCGGGTCTCAGGGGAACCGCCTCGTGTTTAAGGGCGAAGCGCCCCAGGTACGGTTGGCTCACCGCTTATGTGAGGAGCTGTATTCCCTGCTACAGGAGGGGTATTCTCTTTATCCACCGGATATTGATTACGCAACCCGCATCCTGAATGCTGATTCAACTGCCAACCTGAAAGATATTTTCCTCGATACGGTTTTTATCTCTGCACGCAATAAGTATATTTCGCCCAAAAGCGTGGCGCAAAAAGCGTATATCGACGCCATGCGTGGTCATGATATCGTGCTGGGTGTCGGTCCAGCTGGCACCGGCAAGACCTACTTGGCGATGGCGATGGCGGTCGCCTGTCTGAACAAGAAAGAGGTCAGTCGCATCTTGTTGGTTCGTCCGGCGGTGGAGGCCGGGGAGAAACTCGGGTTTTTACCGGGGGATATTGCCGAGAAGATCAACCCGTATCTCAGGCCGCTTTACGATGCCCTGTTCGATATGCTCGACTTCGAGGCTGGCCAGGAATTGATCGACAAGGGGATTGTCGAGGTTGCGCCGCTCGCTTTCATGCGCGGCCGGACTTTGAATGATGCTTTTGTTATTCTCGACGAAGCCCAAAATACAACCATAGAACAGATGAAAATGTTTCTGACCCGACTCGGTTTTGGCAGCCGGGCGGTTGTTACCGGTGATATAACCCAGATTGACCTGCCGAAAGGAACATCCTCCGGTCTGATTGATGCGATCAAGGTGCTTAAGTCGGTGCCGGGGGTAGCCATTAACCATTTTAC
>CBDUUF010000373.1:0-2388 GCA_965370375.1 uncultured Desulfuromonadaceae bacterium | reverse complement strand
GCCAATCTGAAGAATTTCGGAGCCGGGCTCAGAGAGCCAGGTGCCGCTGGCGACAGCGTTATTTAGCGCAACCGGACCAGGGATATTAATAGTGATCTGCGGCGGGTGCTTGTCGACACGAATATCATCGCCAAAAGGTACAGACAGGTTGCCGTTTGCGTCTGCATACTGCACGAGCACGGTGTAGGTAGTATCAAAACCGGAATAACCGATTATGTGATCAGCTGTAATATCGTACGCGATCCACTCGTCCGGATTGCTGACCGGTGTTCCGCAAAAAGGATTGTAAGGGTCAGGCGTAGTTGCATCCGGGAACGGGTCGTCGGTATCCTCTTTGATACACATCATTGTGATCTGGGCACCACCGGTATCGACAGCGCTCAGAGTGAGAACTACATTCTCATCGTTGGTTCCGGCGTCCCCGCCATTGATCAAGACCGTACCAAATATTCCAGCTTCGATCCGGGCAACAGCAAAATCAGCTCCGGAGGCTGCGCTGTTTTGCTCACCGGCGATAACAATCAGATTATCCGACTGGATTACAACACCGTAGGCTTTATCGTCCCCGGCAGCAAAATCGATACGTGAAGCGCCTTCGAGCAGACCGTTATCGTAAAAGCGGGCGACAACAAAATCCCAACTACCGGCGTAGAAAGAACTGCCGGAGGCAACAATTTTGCCGTCGATCTGAAATGCGAGAGCAGAGAGCTCATCGTCCATACTGGCTGTAGCCGGACTGTCCAGCAAACCGAGATCGATCAGGGCGAAACCGGTCGTCAGGCCGCCAAAGGTCTTGTCGACGGCACCATCCGGATAAAAACGGGCCAGCATCATATCCTGAGTGTTGGTCGGATTGAGCAGGAATTCACCCGGGTTAGCCAGATCTTCAATCAGCAGATTGTTGTAGGCCTTACCGGCAACCAGGATACTATCATCCGCCATGATCGCCATGGCCGAAACCGAGGTGCCTACCGTACCGATCTTCAACGAAGCCTGGCCAGACGTACCGAAAGTACCATCCACAGAGCCGTCATTATTAAACCTGACAAGTCTGATATCTGAGTCACCGGCGTAATCAACCCCGACTACAACAATCTTGTCATTAAGCCCGAGCGGGTCGATCTGCTCGCCGATAGCGAAGGCGGCTTCGTCAGCCTGGGTGAAGTCTGCTGTAATTTTCCCGTCGGTGCCGAAGGAGCTGTCGAAGTTACCGTCGAGGTTAAGGCGGGCTACAGCAAAATCACGGTCATTAGCATTTATGCCTTTGTTAAATAGCGCTGATCCGGCAACCAGAATCTGGCCATTGGCAACCACGGTGACCGCGTTGGCTTTATCATCCTGGCCATCAAAATCGATAGTCTGCTTACCGGACGAGTTAAATGAGGTGTCCAGAGATCCGTCTGCATTTAAACGAGCCAGAATAAAATCGCCGGCGCCGGTGCTATCGGTATAACCGGCCAACAGCATTTTTCCATCGGGATAGACATAAAAGGCCGTCAGAAAATCATTGCCGAAAAAATCAACAATCGCAATGCCACCGTTCCCGAACGTGGTATCAACGGAACCGTTGGGCAGATAGCGTCGCACCGCCAGATCATGTTCCGCCTGTGCCGAAGTCCAGACATGTCCGGCGACCACAAGATTACCGGTTGCCGGCTGGATTCCAACCTTGCGCCCGAACTCATCGATATTGCCGACAATAGCATCCAACTTGCCATCGAGGCTGAATCCGGTCTCCAGCTCACCTGACTGAGCATGTGCTGAAAGCGTGGTGAGCAGAAGAACTGCGAGAGATAAAATCAGGCTACGAAACGCGATTTTCATGAGGCACCTCTTGATATAGAAGCGAATAAAACAGTTTTGTATGTGTCAATTACAGGAAAAGCTTGCACAATGACGCAATTTTTGCACTGTGGCACAATTTTCAGTGTTCGATACTCTGGCAAAAAATTCATCAGATACGCCCATAATTATTGAAGATATAAGACCTATTCTCACTATTGAGCAACAGATCTGGAAAACTCCTGACATAACAATGCAACATTCAGACCATAAATAGCAAAAAAGCCGCTGAAACAGCGACTTAACTAGATCCGGACAAAATAATACTATTTTAGTGTTATTTACTAAGTGAATAATTGAAAAACAACAACAAACCAATGGGACGCTGATCTTCGCTGATGCACGCTGATTTAAGTTCAAAAGGCTACAAACAAAATCATTTAACAGGGATGTGCAGGATGAGCAGGATAAAACCTCTAAACCACAAAACCTTAAACCGTTTTGCCGCGGATAAGGTCTGATAGAATCTGATAATTAAAAAAAACTTAACCCAAAAACCATTCCCTCGCCCGTTCGCTGCACTCACTCGAGCCCGCAGAGGCCGCT
>CBDUUF010000372.1:0-2403 GCA_965370375.1 uncultured Desulfuromonadaceae bacterium | reverse complement strand
TCTATTGGTCGAAAAGGAGCTGAAATATGGGCCAAACAACCGGATTTGCAGCTGGATCATGGATGGTCCGACAGCCTCCTAGCTACGCATAGTGGTGGATGCCGCACTATCTACGAAATCCCCTTTACTTAACTTTTACGGGGGTTCTTAGGGTTTGTATTTAAGATTCAGCCCTCTCTGTTTCCTAGCACTACCAGATCTTTATCGCGCAAATGAGTCAGGATCGCTTCACCGTTCGCTGCAACACGAAATTCGCCGAAACGGGCTTTTCCGTAATCTTTTGCATGCCCTTCCTGAAAAAAGTAGGCATTGGTCGCAAATTTAACCTGACCATTGCGGACTCGATAGCGGAACAAAACTTCACCCTTGGCCGGTGTCGATCGGTCTGAAAAGCGATCGAATGACGCCACGTTTCGCTCATCAACCACCAGCACAAGGTGTCCGTCAGTCAACTCCTGCAAGCCTTGCCGCGAAAAAGCCTGGTTGGCCACAGCAAAGCGGTGCGCCATGTAGTCACCCTGCATTAGTGATCTCGGATCGACCGGGGCCAACTCCAGCAACACCATCCGACCGTTGCGAAGCAACTGCTCACGCTGATAAATATTAAAGTTGATCGCCGCCAAAACGATCAAGGCGCTCATAAGTAAAATAGCTTTACGCATCGCCTTCTCCTCTCACCGCCACGGCTGGCAACCAATACTGCAAGAGCAGTCTAGATATAATCAGGGCGGCGCCAAAGCCGACCAGCAACATCGACTTAATCAGCAGGGTTGACTGCATCATGTAGTAATAGTTTGACAAAAAGCCACCGAGAGCGAGCAGGCCAATCCCGACCAATACCAGGTTGCGGACCGCATATCCGACCAATAAAATTAACAAAGCGGTGGTGATTCCCGGAGCCGAAAATGCGGCCGCCATCACCAGGACCGCGCCGACGAGCGTAGCGCAGCCGGCCTTGCTGACCAATGGAATCTGTAGCCGTTTGAGCAAGAGAACAACAACTGCCAAGAAAATGCCAATCAGCAGCATCTTGCCGAACAAGGGTGCATAAGTTAAAAACTCATTCGCGCCGTTGTGTGTACGCGGCCACCAGAGACCCCGCCCCCACAGCAGCCCGCCCCGGTAGAATAACAAAGAGAGCGCGAAGCCGTATCCGATCGGCCGGCAGATCTCACAATGCTTGTACCAGCGGATATCCTGCAACCAGATCAGAGCGAAGCCGGCGGCAATCAGGCTTGAAGCTACCCCGTAAACTCCGGCGCTGTTAATAGCCAGCGCAAACGCCAGCGTCGCCCCCATGCCGGCTATCATCCGAAAAATAAAATTCGGCATCACGACGGCCAGAATTACTTCTATTACAAACACCAGACAATAAAACTGCCAACCGTCCCGCCCGAGCAATTCATAAAGACCATAGATCAGCAACATCTGCCCGACCAGACTGACCGCCAGGCCAAACTGGGTGACAAAATCGCTATCGCGGTTGGCGGAGAATATTGCAAATGCGCCGCCACAAGCCAACAGGCCGCCGATCATTGAAGCGAGACCACTATCCAAAACAAAAGACAATCCGACTCCGACGAAACCGAGCAGGAACAGCGAGCCGATCCATCCGGCAGCGCCGAGCATAACCCGCACATACCAGAGCGATTCTGTTTTACCATCCAAAGGAAGCGTCCCAACAACCAGACCCTTCTCCTGTAACCGTTGCCATAATATTACTTTGGTTAGAGTCCTCATTGTGACTCCTCCCGGGTAATCGAGTTCAACCAGAACCCGCCAGCCGCCGACAGGCCGATAACGACCAGACCGACAAACAACAACGAGGCTGCGTCCCCGCCATGGTCAAATAAAGTCCGGGCCAGAGCGGTCGTCACTACTACAATGACACTAAATACGCCACCGGCGAGAATAAAGATATCTACCAGCTTGCGCCGATAAGTGAAGTAGGTCGCCGCCAACCAGATACAATACCCGAGCAGACCATACATACTGAATGACCGGAACTCGATGATCGCCCAGACAGCCAGAGCGGTGATTAAACCACCACCAGCAACAGCCAGCACCCGTAGCGGCCAGCGCTCTGCCAACCAGTCAACCTTGCGCAAGGCGGCAAACTCCCAGAGAAATTGTGCCAGAATGTTTAGCAGAAAGAGACTCCAGAGCAGAGCCTCGGTGCCGAATAGCAGATCGACCAGACCAAAGAAGCGGGGGAAGGCCTGAAAATAAAGAACGATCGAAAGATTAAGCAGACCGACCCAGAAGAGGAGTAAGGCACCGAAGCGACCGATAGCGACCCAGGGGAGAACCATGAGCGCCCAGACAGCAAACAGCTGCCATGGATCGGCTCCGGTTTGGTAGGTCTGGCCAAATACTGCCAGCAGCACACCGACCAGGAAGGCG
>CBDUUF010000371.1:0-2404 GCA_965370375.1 uncultured Desulfuromonadaceae bacterium | reverse complement strand
GGTGTTTACAGTAAACACATCAGGTAACTGGCAGTAATATAATTGGTCAGTTGTTTGAGAGAGGAATGTTGAGGTTTGTTGGCTTTGTTGCATCAGTGATGTTTGAATAAAGCCGCAAATTTTTCAGCCTCGATTTTGGCAGAAAACCTGTTGTAAATTGAAGCGTTTGACTGTCTGAACGAAGGCGGTGTAGACACTACTTGTTGGGCCAGATTGATGAATTCATCAGCTGAATTATAAAGTAAAATGCTGCCTTCAGAAGATTGAATTGATGCGTTTCCGGGGATGTTTCTGGCCAGAACGGGGCGGCCGAGAGCGAGCGCTTCCAGTAGCGCATTTGACACCCCCTCACTGCTTGAATTGTTGAGGATAGCATCTGCCTCAGCCATGGCGCTCGGCATGGCGTCAGAGGGAATGACGCCGAGGTAGTGCGCCCACGGCCTTTGGTTGATAGCCGTAATAAATCGTTCAAAATAATCCGGATCGAGAGCCGGGCCGCAAAATGCAAGAGCAAAGTTCATGTTGTTCTCTGCAAGCGGATCGCAAAGCTTGAGCAATTCAAGGTTGGCCTTTACCGGGCGAATGCCGGCCGGGTGCAGAAACAGTCGGCACTCAGCAGCGATGCTGTGATTTTTTCTTAAGGGGTAGTGAGTTTTGCCGAGAGAAACTCCGGGCGGGATGTGGTGTAGTCGTTCAATCCACGACGGGTTCTGCTTGCGTAAACTTTCGACTGTCTGCCGGTTCTGGCTGACAATTGCCGTAGCATTTTGCAAAACCTTTTCAATTGCCGGACCTTTAGTAGCATCGTCAATGTCCAGATTAATGTCTGTCCCGGTCAAAAGTATCGTTGCCGGACGGGTGTTTATCGCTGGCGACTCCAGCCACCAGCGACCAGTTCGCCAGGCATGTAACAGTAACAGCCGGTCTGGGAGAAATTGATCGACTGCCGAAGTGAACGCTGCAACATGGTCATCTTTGAGTATGAATAGCTCGACTGTTATGCCGAGCGTTTGTAGGCCAGACTGCAGCCGTCTGGCGGTCACAAAGTTGCCGGTCGCCTCAGGTTGATTCGGTACAACAATCAGCAGGCGCACGGCAACTCCTTGAAGTTGATCAGATTGATAGCTTGTTGTTCGATCAATTCTCGAACCTGTTCAGAGGTTAACGCTGTGAGTTCACGTTCTCTTTCAGATCCAGCAAAAGCCCGGTCCGGGTCAAAATAACCGGGGTGGACCATCAACTCCCAAGTCCCCGGTGCAAGGTATGTGAGTATTTGCGAAAGATGCTGTTCATCAAGTCGATCAAGCAGCGGCATGCCGAGCAGCCCGTCTGGAGTTGCAATACCGGCGGCTTTAATCATTCTAGCCATCTCTGGAGCAAGTTGTCGATACAGACGCATGTCGTCACCGAGCGGCGGTGGTGGATCTTCATTTGCCGAACGCACCGGCTGTGCAAGGCGCATACGCTTAATACCAGAAGATTTGGCCGCAGAAATAAGTGCGGTCGTAATCAGCGGGAAGAGCGCGCAGTGTTGATGGGTATCAAGGTGGTCGGGCTGGAGTCCAGACGCTTTGACTTTGTCGATCTGGGCCATGAATTCATTTTTTAGTGCAACGGTGTCAATCTCACCGGCGATAAACCGTTTGCGACTTGCAACTTTTCCGGGGAACTGGCCGTTTGCATCTGTCAGTCCGGCGATTACGCCTGAGAGAGAGAACCCTTCCGAAAGATTAAGGTGAACACCGGTTGGTAATGACACCTCAATAGCCATCCTTACCGCCGAGTTAAAAGATGAGCCATTAGCCAACAGTGACGCGCTGCTGACAACTCCCCTGGTGAAAGCCTCAATGATACCCTGATCTGTCGGATCACCTGCACCGAGGTCATCGGCGTTGATTATCAGGTTGATGGATTGGCTCATGTAATCTCCGGGATTGGCAATTTGCGACAGCAGAATGTTACGATTTCATGGCGGGATCAGCAAGCAAAATAAAAAAGCCCCACCGGATCGGCGGGGCTTTGATTGTGCATTTAAGAACAGTCGATTTCTATTCGCAGAGATCGATTTTAATGTCCCAGTTTTTGATGCGCATGGTGCCGTTCTCAGCCATGTTCAGCTGCATCTTGAAGGCGCGGTCGAACATCTGCGGCTCATGGCCAACGCCACGGGCGATACAATCCTTGGTCGCCATCTCCAAATAGTCATTGAGAATCGGCCGGTACTCAGGGTGACCACAATTCTCGATGATCAACTTGGCGCGATCCTTCGGGGCAACGCCGCGCAAGTCGGCCAGGCCCTGCTCGGTAACCAATACGTCGAGGTCATGTTCGGTGTGGTCGATATGCGGAGCCTTCGGTACAACACAGGTGATGCCGAGCGGATCGGTCTTGCTCGGACGGGTCG
>CBDUUF010000370.1:0-2409 GCA_965370375.1 uncultured Desulfuromonadaceae bacterium | reverse complement strand
TACTGCATTAATAAGGTAGAACAGGAGTTTGTAAATTGTATTTGATATATCGATGGCTATAAACTGGATCCTGATTCTTGCACTGTTTACGATGGCTTTTTTCTGTCTTCGTGTAGCTTATAGAATCATGATCAAAAAGGATTATACGAACGTGGCGGTCAAGGGTGGCGAGCCGCCGGCTGATCCGGAAAAATATGCACCTTATGCTGGCCTGATTAATCTGGCGGCAGGTACTTCTGCGGTCGTGGCAATTCTGGGCGTAGTTACAGCCTTACTCGATTACAAGACCTGGAGTGCTATCGCTGGTGTGACGATCTGGATGAAAGTGTTTGCTGATTTTATTCTCAGCCGTCGAGCGCATCCATTTAAATTCGGCAAAGACAAGGCTGAAGAGGTAACTGAGACTAAAAAATAATCAGATAGCACTTTGTTGAGTGAATACTTTCTGCTTTGAGCTATTTGTGCTAAAATACCCTATCACGCATTTCAAAGACTTCCCCATGTGTGGAAGTCTTTGTTGTCTGAAGTCTGTTATAAGATGGAGGAGTTATGGGGCTGATTAATAAGTTACGCGATGCTGAACCGTTCAATCGCCTGCCTGATGCGGCTTTTGCCGATTTCGAAGCGGCAGCCACTCTTAAAAAATTTCCGGCGCATGTGCATATATTTAACCAGCATGACCCGCCGACCGATTATCTTTACGTCATCAAGACGGGCCTGGTTGAGATTATTGCCCTGACACCCGGCGGGGTGGAGATGGTTGTCGATTATCGTAAAGAGGGTTCTTTCTTCGGCGGCACGCCGATTTTCACCAATCAGCCGTACACTGCCGGAGCCCGAACTGTCCGGGAAACCGAGTGCTACCTGATCCCGAAAGAGTTGCTGTTGCAGACAGCAGCGCGCTATCCGCACATATCTGAATACTTCACCAAAACAATATTTTCCAGAATCCGCAGTCTGTACTCCGAAATGGTCAACGACCATTCCCAACAAGTAATGACCAGAATGGATGCTTATCCATTCAAAAAGCGGCTGTCAGAGATCATGACAGCGCCGGCTGAGGCCTGTCTTGCCGCAACGCCTGTACAAGAGGTTGCCAGGCAATTCACCCGGAGAAATATCGGCGCGATATTGGTCAATAATAAGCAGCACAAGGTAATTGGCATTATTACTGAGCATGACCTTGTTGCCAAGGTTCTGTCGCGGGATATGCTCGATATGGCAAATTTAACGGCCGCGGATATTATGACGCCTGATCCGCTGACCATGCCGCCTGACGCCTTCATGTACGAGGCGACCAGCTTCATGATGGGACACAAGATCAGGAACGTGCCGATCGTCGATCAGGGGGAGCTGGCCGGACTTGTCACCTTGCAGGATCTGATGCGCTACCGCTGCCAGAAGTCGATGTTGCTGGTTGGTAGGGTCAAGGAAGCACAGACGATTGATGAATTGGTACTTATCCGGCGTGAGGTGGCCAATGTTGCCAAAGCGCTCATGAGCGAAGTCCGATCCCACTTTGATACGGTAGAGATCCTGTCTTACATTCATCATTGTATCCTGCAACGTTGCTTTGAGATTGTTCTGGCCGAGACAGCTGAGCAAGGGGCGACGCCACCGGATATCCGTTTTTGTCTGTTTATCATGGGAAGTGGCGGGCGCCGGGAAATGCTGCTGTTGCCCGATCAGGATAATGGCCTTATATACGAAGACTTCCCTGATTCGATGCAGGCGGAAGTAGATGCTTTTTTTATCCCGTTTACCGAGAAACTGATCGAGGCCTTTGCTATCGTTGGTTATCCAAAATGTAACGGCGAGGTTATGGTGAATAACCCGCTGTGGCGTGGCCGACTCAAAGAATGGCAGGCACGCGTTTCGGACTGGATAAATAATCCAGAGCCGAAAAAGGTGATGTATTCGACCATCTTTTTCGACTTCATGCCGCTATCCGGTGATCCATTACTTTGCCAGGACCTGCGTGTTATCGTACACGAAGAATTACGCAGAAGTCCCGGTTTTCTCTACTTTTTACTGCAAAATGATCTTAAGCACAAACCACCGCTCGGCATGCTTGGCCGGTTTGTTGTTGAGAAAGATGATGCGCACAAGGGGCAGCTCTCCCTCAAGCAGGCTGGCAGTATCTTTATTGTCGATTGTATTCGGATGTTCCTCCTGGAAAAAGGGGTAGATGCGACTACAACTGTAGACAGAGTCGATGAACTTGTTAAGCTTGAAGTACTTAATCAGGAGACGGCGGAGCACCTGAAAGCCGCACTTGAAGCGTTTACATTTCTCAGGCTCAGGCGTGAAATTGAGTTGATAGATCAGGGGCAAGAGCCGTCGCACTATATTGACCCTTACACCCTGACGAAAAATGAACAGGAAATTCTCAAAGAAGCATTTCGGGTT
>CBDUUF010000369.1:0-2420 GCA_965370375.1 uncultured Desulfuromonadaceae bacterium | reverse complement strand
GCCTGAGGCGGTCTACGCGACCGCGTTTGATGATGCGGTACTGGCCGGACATGTTAGCCGTTCTGCCGATGGTCAGTCTGAGATTTCGTTCGTGGTTGAGGGGGTCCGCTGCGCCACCTGTGTCTGGTTGTTGGAGCGGATCCTCGGTGCAGAACCGGGCGTGGAGTCGATCCGGGTCAACTACGGCACACACCGCGCCCGGGTCCGTTTTGATTCTTCTGTAATTACACCGGCACGGATATTCACCGAAGTAAGTCGCCTCGGTTATCTGCCGCACCCCTTTACCGTCAATGCGGCCCAGCAAGCCGCGACTCGCGAGCAACGTTCGCTGCTGATTCGTTTCGGTACGGCCGCTTTTTTATCGATGCAGTTGATGGGTTATTCTTTCGCCCTGTATGCTGGGTATTTTCACGGAATCGATGCAGATATTCGGGAGCTGCTGCAGTACTTTGCGGCTGCGGTCACCACGCCGGTAGTGTTCTTCTCTGGTTGGCCGTTCCTCACTGGTGCCTGGCGTAGTCTGAAGAACCGCGCCCCGAGTATGGATTTGCTGGTGGTGCTCGGGGTGTTGACCGCTTATTTCTACAGTTTGTATGCAACCGTGATCGGCGACGAGGTCTATTTTGATACCGCGGCGATGATCGTTACCCTGATTCTGCTCGGCCGCCTGTTTGAAGGCTCGGCTCGTAATCGCTCGATGTCCGGGATCGACAAGCTACTCATGCTAGCGCCCGACAGTGCCTGTCTGGTTGCCGGCGAGACGGTCACCCAGGTTGCCAGTAGCAGTTTAAAGCCGGGAGACCGGATCATGGTGCGGCCGGGTGAACGGGTGCCGGTCGATTGCCGGGTGCAGGACGGCGCGAGCGAGTTTGATGAATCGACTATTACCGGCGAGCCGCTCCCGGTGCTGCGCTCGGTCGGTGATCCGGTCAGCGCCGGAACTTTGAACCAGACCGCCTCAGTGACTCTGGAGGTTGCGCAGGTGGCGGCTGATTCATTTATTGCTCGAATGGCGCATCTGGTTGAGGAGGCGCAGAACCGCAAGGCGCCGATTCAATCATTGGCCGATCGGGTGGCGACGATCTTCGTTCCGTTGGTTATGCTGGTGGCCGCCGGAACCTGGCTCTCCTGGCGATTCATCGATGCTGAACCGACTACGGCCCTGCTCAACGCGGTAGCGGTGCTGATTGTCGCCTGTCCCTGCGCCCTGGGTCTGGCCACGCCGACGGCGGTGTTGGTCGCTACCGGCAGTGCCGCGACGCGTGGCATCCTGTTTCGTGGTGGTGATATTCTGGAGCAGTGTGCACGAGTTGATCTGGTCGCCTTCGACAAGACCGGGACTCTGACCATCGGCAAACCGGCGGTTGAGCGCATCGTCCCGGCAGCCGGAACTACTGAGCGACAACTGCTCGAACTGGCGCTGCAGGTTGAAGCCGGTTCAACCCATCCGTTGGCTATCGGTATTATACAGCGCGCCGAGCAGTCTGGTCTCAGACCCCCTCCGACGCACGGTGTCGAAACTATACCGGGCCGCGGGCTGCGTCTGACGACACCTGATGGGGAAATCCTACTCGGTAGCCGACACTTTCTATCTGAACAGGGCATCTCAATTCCAGAGTTGGCGTCGACCGCTCTAACCGAAGTCTATTGCGCATTGGCCGGAACATATCGTGGCGCCATCCTGATTAATGATCCGATCCGGGATGAGGCGGCTGAAGTTGTTGCCAGGATACTGTCGCTTGGTCTACAGACCGCGTTGCTGACCGGTGACCGCCGGGCGACGGCTGAGCAGGTTAGTGCTGAACTCGGCATTGGTGAAATGTTCTGCGATATGAACCCTGCCGATAAGGCCGAGTGGCTCGAGCAGGCTCGTCTGGCTGGCCGGTGCACGCTGATGATTGGCGACGGCATAAATGATGCGCCGGCGTTGTCGACTGCAGATATCGGTTGCAGCATGGCTGGCGGTACCGATATCGCCCTTGAGACCTCTGATCTGGTGCTGACCCGTCCGGAGCTCGGACGGCTGTACGATGCACTGTTAATCGCCCGTAAAGCGCTGCAGATCATCAAACAGAACCTGTTCTGGGCCTTTGCCTATAATTTTATCGCTATCCCGCTGGCGGCGACCGGACAGCTAGCACCGATCTGGGCGGCGGCTGCCATGGCGAGCAGCTCGGTGCTGGTGGTCGGTAACTCGCTGCGGATTGGTCGATTATTTAAAAAATCGCGGTTCTGGAATCAGCATGAGCTGATAGTGAAAAACAGAGATTTCTTTAAAAATTTTGACCAGACGCGGCCACTCCAGGAATATAACTTTGTTGTGTTAGACACGGAGCTAACCGGTATGAATCGAAAAAAAGATGAAATAATTTCGATTGGTGCTGTCAAAATCAGTGATCTGCAGATTGATCTCGGGCAGA
>CBDUUF010000368.1:0-2422 GCA_965370375.1 uncultured Desulfuromonadaceae bacterium | reverse complement strand
GATTCTATCTGGACTTTTTGCCCTGACTGTGGCACTCGCGGTCGCTAAGTCACCTGTATAAAACTTTTTATCTGCTTTAATCTCCCCGTATCTAATCGTGTTTTTTTGGTCGCTTGTTGTGCTATGATGCCAGCACTTTATCAACAAGAGGCCTTGTTATGCTATTACCGATTGTCCGCGTTACTATAGCTCTAATTATCCTGCTCAATATTGTTTTAGCTCCAGTCTGTGCCGAACCGTCACCTGCCACTGCGTCGACTGTGGCAGAACCGCTGCTTATAGATCTTGCCAGCATGAAGCTGGTTGGTGAAATGACAACCACCGGCGTGAGCGCATCAGCCCATATTGTTGCCATCGGTCCAAATGAGAATTTGAACGCAACGCACAAAGTTGTCGTAACCTTCATTAATGAAAAATCAGGAGTGCCGGTGACAAAGGGGCTGGTCGGCATCAAACATCGTAAACTGTTCGGTGATACCAGCGTGCCGGTCTGGATGAAACCAATGCCAGATCAACCGGAGCTTTTTGTTAGTGAACTCAGCTTGAAAAAGCGTGGCACATACCTGTTTATAGTCGGCTCCAAGCTGGAAGACGATAAAAAAAGACAATTCACCTTTGAGTTTTATCGTAACTAACGATTTCATCAATCGCTTATTATTCAGACAGGACAAACCTTTGACCGGACAACTCCGATTCAGACTATATTTACTATTACTCGTCGTCTTCACTATTCTTGTGACGGTGTTGTCGTTACGGTCTTTTTCTTCTCCACCCCAATATTTTTCAAGCCAGGACAAGGTGGGGCATTTTATCGCTTATGCTTTACTCGCATGGCTCGCCTGTCAAGCCCTTGGCAGTCGTCTGCAACATTTATCAACGCTGGTCATCGCATTTTTGTACGCTTCAGCAACCGGTGCCATTCTGGAGCTGTTGCAGGCAAATTTCACCTCCAGTCGACAGGGTGACTGGGGTGACATTTTGGCTAATTTGATCGGAGCAATGGCCGGGTGTGTCATATTCAGTCTCAGGCAGCGTTTAAAACAGAATCATGCATGTAATGAAACCGACTGAACTGCTTGAAGCCCTCCTTAAGAATATTCCTGTTGTGGCCGTCAATCGACGGCTAGCGCGACGCTTAATCTCTGATTTCGACAATCTGCAAGTTGCCCGCGGCCGTAAGGCCTGGCTGCAGCCGCCTGTGCAAACTTATGAAGCCTGGTTGAAGGCCGGGATGCAATCCATCGGCAAGGCTGATTCTTTGTTGAGTACAGCGCAGACTCAACAGGTCTGGGAGATGCTCCTGAGTGATGACATCAAACAAGCGGGTGTCACAATGCTTCAGGTGCCGCAGTCTGCAAAGGCCGCTATAGCTGCTCACCAGCTTCTTACTCGCTATGAAACGTCTTTTTCAGCAGCCGAGGGTGCAGAGGACCATCGTTCGTTCTTGCGTTGGCAGAAGATGTGGAATGAAATTTCCAGCAGTAACGCCTGGATCGACAGCAGTAAATTGCCCGGCCTGATTGCCGATGCCATCACCAGCAAATTGTTGCCCGTTCCGGCACAAATTATTTTTGCCGGGTTTGACAATCTAACTCCGGTTGATCGTCGTCTGCGTAGCTGTTTAGAGCAACAGGATTGCCTGGTGACGGACTGGCAAATGTCAGTCAACTCTTCTGCTCCGCCTAAAGCGCTGCAAGCAGCTGATCAGGATGATGAGGTGCGTCGTTGTGCGCGCTGGGCTAATGCCATTCTGCAGCAAGAGCCGGGATGTCGAATTGCCGTTGTCGCACCACAACTTGAACGTTATCAGCCGCTATTTCAGTCGACCTTTTTATCTGAAATAGACCCGGCAATTATGGTAAATGGTGTGCTGCATTCCAAGCGGATGAACATGTCGCTCGGTCAAAGGCTTGATCGTCTTCCTGTTATTCGTGCCATTTTGAAACTGCTGTCGACCGGGTATCAGGTCAGCTTGAATGAAGCTGGCTGGCTACTGCGGTCGCCTTATCTGGCCGGGGCTGTCACTGAGCAGCATCAACGCGCCCTGGCTGATCGTGCCTTACGTGAAAAAAGGGTAGTAAACTGGACCGTTCCCAGGCTGCACAAGGCCCTTGAACCGCTAAACGTACCGGCTTTTAAAACAATTATCCAGAGTTTCAGCGACCGGAAACCGGCGAAGCACCACGCCAAGCCCGGTAGTTGGGTTGAGACCTTCCATGCCGAAATTGCCCGGGCCGGGTGGCCAGGTGAGCGAACACTTTCGAGTGATGATTTTCAGGCGGTAAAAAGCTTTTATCAAACATTGGAGACTTTCGCCTCACTCGACCGCGTTGCAAAGTCTATCAATCGTTCCAGCGCAGTATCTATGCTAAGCAGGTTGGCCGCAGAGACGATCTTTCAACCAGAATCACATGATGGTGGC
>CBDUUF010000367.1:0-2430 GCA_965370375.1 uncultured Desulfuromonadaceae bacterium | reverse complement strand
ACGCCCATTTTGGCCGGGCGCGGCTCGATCATTCGCTGTTTGTCAACAACCGGCGTGGTGCACAATTTCAGGAGTCGGATATACAAATCGATTCGTGCCTGTTCAGCGACAATCTGAATGGTATTCAATTTCGCGATTCGACCGTAACGATCACCGATTCCATAGTTCGTGGCAGCTATTGGGGCATGCGCTGTGTCCATAGTCAGGTCACCATGACTGATACTTTAATTGAGAACAACCTGATCAATGGTGTCAACTTTAAAGAGTCAATGATTGAGTTGCGCAGGGTAAGCATAATCAATAATCGACGTGGTCTTTATCTGCAACGGAGCTCCGGTTCGATCGATCGATCAAATCTTGTCGGCAATAGCGAACACGGTCTGTTTGCCGAGGATTCAAAGGCCGAAGTAACCGCGTCACGCATTACCGGAAATGGTCGCGCCGGGGTACGTCTGCTTGATGCTGAACTGACCTTGCTGCACAATCAGATCAATAACAACGATCTGTTTGCTTTGATTAATGACGGATCGTCAGATGTACAAATCAGTGGCAACTGGTGGGGAACTGCAATCCCGGCCGAGATTGACGGTCTGATTCGTGATGGCAGTGATCGTCCCGGACTCGGGCTGGTCAATATCACCAATCCGTTAACTACGCTCCCCGCCTGGGCCGAGCAATAGATAAAATATTCAGAGGTAACCGATATGCATTTTAGCTTTACATCAATATTTAAATTATCATCCAGTCTCCTTGTTCTGCTTTTGTTCGGTTCTTTATTGAGCGGTTGCGATAGCATTAAAGACCGACCCAAAATGCGGATCGGCTACATGAACTGCAACAGTGAAGCTGAGACCATGGAGCGCTTCGGCCCGTTGAATGAGTATCTTTCGCAGCAACTCAATATCGATTTTGAGTTGGTTTCAGTCGACACCCAGGAATTCGCGGAGCGTTTCGAAAAAGGTGAATTCGCTTTTACCCATTCCAATTCGCTACTTTATATTATCTTGCGTGAACATAAAAACCTGCGGTTGCTGGCGACTGAAAAGCGCGGCCAGTATGGTGCCAGGACTGCCGGGGCCATCATCTCCCGTAAGGGGAGCGGCATCAAAACAATGGAAGATCTCAAGGACAAGTATCTATTGTTCGGTCCGCAGCTTGCCCCTTCCGGATTTATGGCCCAGTACGATCTGATGCTGCAGGCCGGCATTGACCCGGAACAGGATCTCGCTTATTACGGGATTCCCCGGGGCTCTTTTAAGCACGAGAAGGTGGTCTATGGCGTCTACTTTGGCAAATATGACGTAGCCGCAGCGCCGTCGCTTGATCTGGAGTTGATGATTCGTGATGGCAAGATCAGGGCAGACGATTTCAATATCATCGCCGAGAGCGAAATCTTTCCCTATTGTACTTTTGGCGCGGCGCGTGAAATTTCGGAGGATCTTGCGCAGCGGTTTCGGTCGGTGCTACTTAATCTGACCATGAATTCGACGGTTGAATACCAGGGTGAGACGATTAAAGTCCTCGATTCAGCCTGGATTGACGGTTTTGACCAACTCGAAGATGCGGACTACGATCCGATCCGGCGGATGGCGAAAAGTGCCAACATGCCGCCTTATCAGGAGTTCTAAACGTGTTTCGTGATTTTTTTGACAGATTGCACTGGCTCGCTTTTGCCGGAGTTGTTGTTGCTACTGTATATCTACTGGTTTCCTCGTCTGCCGATGGCACGGCGATCAGGAAACAGGACAAACGACTCGAGTTGGCCTTGCAAGAGAAGGCCAAGGTGGCTTTTTTGCTCGAGACCTACGGCCCGGTCGAAGAGCTGACTCTGGCCGGCAAGCGGACCGAGGCGTTGTTGAAGCTGGAAGAACTCGAGCGGGATTTCCCCGGTGAGGCGCATGCGGCAATTTTACGCGGCGCCTTGTTGGTCGAGCAGGGTGCGATTGCTGAAGGCATTAAAGCGTATGTCCTCGGTGTGCGTCAGAATGGTGACTACATCGATGAAAAGAGCTTGCTCGGACGGCATGAAGAGATTGCGGCTCTGGTGGCAAAGCAGCTACCAGCTGCCAAGGCAAGATTAGACCGGTCTCCTGATAGTCGCACCTGGAACGCGGCGTTGAAGAATTTGTATTATCTGCAGAGTCGGCTGGCTGGAGGCTGCGAATGAGCGCTTTACTCGTAGATCGACATTTCTGGCTGGTGGTTGTCTCGGGGACTATCCTTGGGATACTCGGGGTGCTGCTCGCTTATTGGGGCAACCCGGAGCATTCAGGTATTTGTGTTTCCTGTTTCCTTGAGAATACGGCTGGTGCCCTTGGTCTGCATCCGGATGTACGGATGCAGTATATTCGACCGGAGCTGCCCGGCTTTGTACTCGGGGCCATGGCGAGTGCCATGCTCGGCAAGGAATTCAAGACCCGTGGCGGCAAG
>CBDUUF010000366.1:0-2433 GCA_965370375.1 uncultured Desulfuromonadaceae bacterium | reverse complement strand
ACTCAACCTGCGACTCGGCTCCAAGGTGGTGCTGACCTTCACCAGCATCGATGGCGATATCGCCGGTGCCGCGTTCCGGGTCGCCGGACTGTTCAAGACCCCGGCCAGCGGATTTGACGACACCAACGTCTTCGTCCGCCGCAGCGACCTGGCCAGGTTCACCGGCTTGGATCTGGCGCATGAGATCGCTATCCGCGTTGCGCCCGACCGGCAACTTGCGCCGCTGCAAGCGATAATTACCGATCTGGTCGGCACGCGCGGCGTCGTCCGCAACTGGGGCGAAGTGCAACCGATTCTGGCAGCAATAACCGGCAGTATGGATATTACCAACGCCATCGTATCGGGTATCTTTATCGCCGCACTCGGCTTCGGCATCATCAACATCATGATGATGTCGGTCTTCGAACGGACGCGAGAGTTCGGCGTCCTGATGGCGATCGGCATGACCAAGAGGCGGATTCTGCAACTTATAATTACCGAGGCGATGCTGCTCGGTGGAGTCGGCGGCCTGGCCGGTCTGGCCGCCAGTCGCACCATGCTGGCGATCACCGACTGGACCGGACTGCCGTTCGGTGCAGTAGCTGAAGGGCTCGGTGCCTATGGGGTCGACACGGTACTCTATCCGAGTGTGCCGCCGCTGTTCTACCTGCAGATTCTGGCTATGGTTCTGGTTGCCAGCCTGCTGGCTGCCCTCTACCCGGCTCGACAGATCTTAAAAAAACGCCCGAGTGAGGCGTTAGCTGAAAGGCATTAGGACCATTCAAACCGTAAACTAACGCATCGGCACACCAATTTCCGGCGCAATTTTGCGCCATTTTACGATGTACAAGGCACTGGGATGAGTATCAAACTGGAACAATTGACCAGGATCTACAACCCGGACACCGACTTTCCGATAACCGCCGTCAACGATGTTACCCTGAATATCGATCAGGGTGAATTCGTGGCCATCATGGGACCGTCCGGCTCGGGTAAAACCACCCTGTTGAATATGGTCGGCGGCATCGACCGGCCGAACCATGGCCGGGTCATGATCGATGGCATCGATATGACGACCCTCTCTGACAAGGATCTGATCGTCTTTCGCCGCGACAACATCGGCTTCATCTTCCAGGATTTCAGCCTACTGCCAGTCCTCACCGCCCAAGAGAATGTCGAGTTTGTCATGCAACTGCAGGGGCGCGACCATAACGAATGTGAAAAACGCTCACGACAGCTGCTCGAAGAGGTCGGTCTGGGTGATCGCCTGAACATTGTCCCGGGAAAACTCTCCGGTGGACAACAACAACGCATAGCCGTCGCCCGGGCGTTAGCTCCGAAACCAAAGTTTATTCTGGCCGATGAACCAACTGCTAACCTCGATGCCCAGACCACCCGTGACCTGCTCGACATCATGCAGCATCTGAATGAGAAGGAAGGGGTGACCTTTATCTTTTCGACCCATGATCCACGGGTGATTGAGCGGGCCAGGCGGGTGATCGTTTTTGAAGATGGTCGAGTCAAAGAGGACCGGACGCAGTGAATTTTTTACGGGCTGCAATTATACTCACCGGCCTTATGTTGCTGACCACAACTGTTGCCGCACAGATCCCCGGCACTAAACCGCAGAGTCCACTTAGCTTCGGCGGCTACTTCAAGCTCCTCTCCTCAGTCAGCATCCCGCAGACCGGTGACAAGTTCTACGACCAACTACTACACCAACGCTTCAACCTCGAATACCGCTTGCCGGACAACTTCAGCTTTGCCGTCGGTATGCGCAACCGCCTGTTTTATGGCGACAGCGCTGAACTGCCCAACTACGACAAACTGATCGGCTTCGATCCCGGCTACTGGGATCTGTCGTGGAACTGGCTCGACAGCGGCAGATGGCTCGGCAACACCACCCTTGATCGGCTCTATGTCGATTGGCAGCCGACCGACTATCAGCTGCGCCTCGGCCGCCACCGGATCGCCTGGGGGATGACCACCCTGTGGAACCCGAATGACCTGTTCAATGCCTACTCGATCTACGACATCGACTATGAAGAGCGTCCGGGCACCGACGCCCTGCTCCTCGGTCAGACGCTCGGCTTCGCCTCGGCAGTCGAGGTTGTCTGGGCTTTTGCCGACGACTGGGACGGCACCAGCCTGGCCGGGCGTTACCAGTTCAACACCAACGGCTACGATATTCAACTGCTGGCCGGCAAGACCCGGATCGATCTGGTCGCAGGCCTCGGCTTCGCCGGCAACATAGTCGGCGCCGGCCTGCGTGGTGAATTGAGTTACTTCTCCCCCTACGTCACCGAATGGCAAGGCGAAACTGTTCAACGCTCCACAGTCGCCACTATTGAGGCCGACCACACCATCCCCGGCTGGCGCAACGGCATGCTCAAAGCGGCCCTGCTCTATATCAGCAACCCGGTTAACCCCGGCAACGCCCTGATCTATCTCAAC
>CBDUUF010000365.1:0-2437 GCA_965370375.1 uncultured Desulfuromonadaceae bacterium | reverse complement strand
CCGATGGCACACCGTTTGCTACCGGAGGCACAAGTGTTAAGGATGTTGCCGGCTATGCCTTGACGGACCTGTTGATCGGTAGCGAAGGGACGCTGGCGATCGTGACCGAGGTGACTCTGAAGCTGATTCCACCACCACAGGATAAACGCACTTTTCTTGCCTATTTTTCCGATATCCGCACCGCCGGTGAGGCTGTCTCCAGAATTATTGCCGCGAAAATTATCCCGTCGACCATGGAGATCATGGATAAGGTGACAATCAATTGCGTCGAGGATTTTTCCGCTATCGGCCTGCCGCGTGAGATGGCCGCCCTGCTGTTGATCGAGGTTGATGGTCATCCGGCGATGGTTGCCGATGAGGCGGCCGGGGTGCAGCAGATTCTTGAAGCGGTCGGTGCTGCCGAAGTTCAACTGGCCAGAGATGCTGAACATGCCAGCCAACTTGCCGCTGCCCGCCGTACCGCCCTGTCAGCTCTGGCCCGGGTGTCACCGACTACCCTGCTTGAGGATGCCACCGTTCCCCGCTCGAGATTGGCCGATACCTTTGCCGAAATCGAGCGGTTGACCGATAAATACCAGCTCACGGTCGGAACCTTCGGTCACGCCGGCGACGGCAACCTGCACCCAACGGTACTTTGTGACGAGCGCGACCAGGATGAAATGGCCCGGGCGCATGCGTTTTACGAGGAATTATATGACAAGGTACTGGAGTGGGGCGGCACCGTTTCCGGTGAACACGGCATTGGCATGGCCAAGATCGGCTATCTGAAACGGCAGCTTGGTGAGGGTGGTGTTTCGATTTTGCGTCGCATCAAACAGAGCTTCGACCCGGCAGGGCTGCTGAATCCAGGCAAGATGTTCGAGCCTGACGAAACGACGGAGGCGAAGGGTGAGTGACGCAAAGCCGCTCGGTAATTTTTTCAATGCTGATGCTCCGGATTACCCGTCGGTATTGCAGTGCATGCGTTGCGGTTTCTGTCTGCCGACTTGCCCGACCTATGCCCTGACCGGCCGGGAACGTTCCAGCCCACGTGGGCGGGTCGCGCTGGCTAAGGCGGTCGCTGATGAGCAGCTTGAATTTACCCGGGCGCTGAAGGATGAGGCTTTTTTCTGTCTCGATTGCCGCGCCTGCAGCACCGCCTGCCCGTCCGGTGTACATGCCGGAGCGGTAATGGAACAGTGCCGCAGTCAGGCACATGAAGCTTTCCCGCCGTCGACCTCGATTAAAGCCTTTCGCCATTTTGTGCTGGAGAAGATGTTGCCCGATCCAGACAAACTTGAATGGTCAATGCTCCCGGCACGACTCTACCAGAAGCTCGGCATTCAGTGGCTGATCCGTAACAGCAGACTGCTTAAGTTAGGCCCGGATTGGGTGGAAAAAGCCGAAGCGATGCTGCCGAAGATCGAGCCACCGCTCCGGCCGCAGCTGCCGGAAATTGTTCCGGCCGAGGGAGAGCAGCGGGGTCGGGTTGTGTTTTTCCTCGGTTGTATCATGACCCTGATGTATGCTGAGGTGTCACGGCAGACGGTGCGGGTGCTGGCCAAGCAGGGGTTTGAGGTGGTTACGCCGAAAACGCAGAAGTGCTGCGGCGCACCACATCTCAACGAGGGGGATCGTGCGACAGCCCGTCAGCTGGCGCGACACAACATCGATCTGTTCTTGTCGATAGAAGCTGACGCCATTGTCACCGACTGTGCCGGTTGCGGCGCGGCGCTGAAGGATTACGAGGAACTTCTCGATGGAGTCGAAGACCATACTCGTCTTACCGCCTTCAGGGCGAAGGTCAGGGATGTTTCCGAATTTCTCGTTGAAGTCGGTCTGCGCACCGAAGGGATGCTGGCGGTTAATAAACGGGTGACCTACCATGAGCCGTGTCATCTGTGCCATGCCCAGAATATCAATCGTCAACCGCGTGATTTGATTAAGGCGATCCCCGGAGTTGACTTCGTTGAGATGCATGAGGCCGACTGGTGCTGCGGTTCGGCCGCAACTTTCGGACTCAAGTTCACCGAAGAGAGTCGTCAGATTCTCGAGCGTAAGCTGGATAACGTCGTTGCGACCGGGGCCGACATCCTGGTTACGGCCAACCCCGGCTGCCACCTGCAACTGGCCTGGGGCTTGAAAGAGGCCGGTTTGCCGCAGCCGGTGCTGCATATCATGGAGCTACTTGGCCAGGCGATGCCGGAAAAAATTTAGGTTTAACCACAGATAGAAAACAAAGTCTGTCTCACGCAAAGCCGCAAAGCCGCAAAGTTTAAAACCCCGGAGTCGAGATTTTCTTTGCGTCTTTGCAGCTCGAGAGAGCGACGCGAACGGGCGTGATGCCGATTTTAATCTTTTAGCTTTTAGCTGTTTGTCTATTACTAGATCGTGTCCATCCGGAAACACTGGATGAGTGTAGTTTGGTTTCTGTTTTGGAAACCAGCAATTTTTCGCA
>CBDUUF010000364.1:0-2440 GCA_965370375.1 uncultured Desulfuromonadaceae bacterium | reverse complement strand
AGCAATCGCCCAGGTCGCCGACAGCTTTGTCCGCGCCCTCGATCTGCCGCAGACGATCGGTCGCACCTATCACCTTGGCGGGCCGAAACCGTCCAGCTACCTGGAGCTGTTGAACGCAATCAGCCAGGCGCTCGGCAAAGGCCCGGTCAAAACCATACGTCAGCCAATGTTTCTGATGCGACCGGCCATCAAGGTGCTTGAATCATTTCAAAACTTTCCGATCACCTCTGAACAGTTGACCATGCTGCAGCAGGGTAATGTCTGTGACCCGTCCGAATGGGCGAACGACTTTGATCTCGAGCCGATAGATTTTGCCGAAGGGATTGTTGCATGCCTCTGAGGTTGTTCTAGGCGGTTTGGCGGGACGCCGACTGCTTGAAGTGTTTCAAACGATAATGCGCTTCACGCTCACGTTCGCCAAGATACTGTATGATCTTCCGGATGTCGGCAGCAAGGCCCGGGATGGTCCGCTCCTCCAGGACCCGAACCCGGCGCGACAGGCGCCGCAACTCTACCTCCAGCCGTTTGACCTTGGCTTCGTAGGTGGCGGTTTCCAACATCTCGGCCGTAATCGACTCAAACAGATGGATCGCCTCCTCGACATGCGGAGTACTGCCGCGAAAATCATAGCCCCGTTCCAGCGGTGTCCGCAACGGAGTTTGCCGAACCGTAACATCCAGATAGTGCAGGCCGAGGATGTTGCCCGGGACAATTTCCAGACCCGGATCCTGACGATTGGCGACAGCCAGTGCGGCCAGCACCTCCTCGCCCGCATGACCAAAACTCAAACGTAGCCGTTCCAGCGCCTCGGCATATTTCTCCCGCAAAGCGTCGCGTGACCGAAGCAGAGGCCGGGTCGCCTCGAGAAACTCACGAATCAGCGCCTGACGCCGCCCCTTGAGGATCAGAATACTTCCCTCGACGGTCTGGCGCCGTTCTTTAAGCAGAAGCAGATTGGTTCGAGTCGGATGCAGCATAATCACTCACCTTGTATTTACGGAGCAGCCGCAGACCGAGATCGAGGCTCTCGGTCACACTGCGGCGCTCACTCCCCTGGCCGATATAGTCGGTTTCGAACTCGCTGGCAAAATCGAGCAGTTTTTGATCGTGCTCGGGAATTCCCTCGCGGCCAACAATCGTCTCAAGGCGGCGCAACTCCCGCCCCCGGGCATAAGTCCGATAGAGATCGTCGGTAATTTTTCGATGGTCTTCCCGGGTGTGCCCGGCGCCGATACCGTTCTGCATCAAACGCGACAGGCAGGGCAACACATCGATCGGTGGGTAGATACTGTTGGCATGCAGTTCGCGACTGAGCACGATCTGGCCCTCGGTAATGTAGCCGGTCAGATCCGGAATCGGGTGGGTGATATCATCTTCCGGCATGGTCAGGATCGGCAACATGGTCAGTGAACCGGGCAGCCCCTTGATCCGGCCGGCCCGCTCGTAAAGCGAAGCGAGATCAGAATACATGTAGCCGGGGTAGCCACGCCGACCGGGCATCTCCTCGCGGGCAGTCGAGACCTCGCGCATAGCATCACAGTAATTAACCATGTCAGTGATCACCACCAGCACATCACGCCCCCGATCAAAGGCGAGGTACTCGGCCAGCGTCAGACCGATACGCGGCGCCAGCAGCCGCTCAACCACCGGCCGGTCGGCCAGGTTGGCGATAGTGACGAATGGATTATTCAGATTGTCAAGGATGTCGCGATAGAAGCGATAGTCGCGTTGACTTAAGCCGATGGCAATAAAGACTATCGCAAAGCGACTCTGGTCAGCGGTTCCGGCGTGTTGCAGAATATCGGCAGTCAATTGCTGGGACGGCAGCCCGGCACAGGAGAATATCGGCAGCTTCTGCCCCTTGACCAGGGTATTCAGGGCGTCGATAGCGGTAATACCGGTCTCTATGAATTGTTCCGGTTTGGCCCGGGCCACCGGATTGATCGCCCGGCCGGTGATCGGTCGCCATAAACCGGAGCTGTAAACCGGCAGGTCATCCAGCGGCCGGAAGGCACCATCAAAAATCCGGCCGAGACAACTCTCCGCGAGCGGAATCTGCTTGATACTGTCGGTCAGACTGACGGTTGTTGTCTCCAGGTCGAGCCCTTGCGCTTCGCCGAACAGTTGAATCAGGACATGATCCTGGTCGATGCGCAAAACCTCGCCTTCAAGCTGACTGCCGTCCGGTGCTTCGATGCGCACCATTTCGCCGAGACGGGCCGCGTTGACCCGATCAATGATCAGCAACGGGCCACGGATCGACCTGATCGTCCGGTATCTGTGTTCAGCCAGCCGCATGCTGCGCCTCCTGCAGAATATCGTCGATGGCATCGCCGGTCAGCAACCTGGCCACACCGGCATCGTAGGCTTGCAGAAGTTGCCGACAAAGGTCGAGGGTCGCTTCCGGGGGTGAAAAAGCATCCTCCGAGTAGGCATTTTG
>CBDUUF010000363.1:0-2461 GCA_965370375.1 uncultured Desulfuromonadaceae bacterium | reverse complement strand
GGCCCATCTGGCGATATCCGATTATCTTGGCGATCGGGTTATTGATCAAAGAGGCAGCCTGTCTGAATTCGAACTTCCGGAGTTGAAGCGCTTCACCGAACGAACTCTGGCCGGCTCGGTCGGCGCGGCACCGGCCCGGATCATCATTGAAAACTACCTGGAAACCCGTGGCAGTCAGATGGAAGATGTGTTCGATATCTTCGGCTCGGTCACACTCAGCCGGGAATCAAGTCGTGAACAGCTCGGCATTCTCTACGAATCAGCGCGTATTGTCGCCAGCGGACATGCTCTGCAAAAAATTCTGGACACAATTCTCAGCCTGTTGCAACAGCAGTTTAAGTTTGATCTCTGTGTTATCCGTGTTCTTGACCCACAAACCTCAACCCTGGTGGTCGAGAGCCAACAGGGGATGTCTACCCATCATCTCGGCTCATCGGAGCGTGATCTTGACATGGAGACCTATATCGGCGAAGCGTTCCTGACTAACCATGAGATGGTTATCAACGACACCGACTTCATGGAGAAAGAAATCTCCAGAAAAGTTGCCCAGGCCGAGGGGATAGCATCATACGCACATACGCCAATCACGATTGAGGGCGAACCGATAGGAATTCTATCCGCCTACTCCAGGACTGCAAAAGGGATATTTACTACAGAATTTATAGAAATGTTCCACAATCTGGCCGGTCAAATAGGCGTTGCCTGGCGCAATGCCGAGCAGACCGAGAGCCTGATTGAGGCCCGGGAGCATGAACGTGAACTGAATATAGCTAAAGATATTCAGCTCAGCCTGCTCCCGACCAGCATGCCTGATGTCCCGGGCTATAAAACCGCCGGAATTTGCATACCGGCCAAACAGGTTGGCGGTGACTATTACGACCTGTTCATGCGTAGCGATGAACATTGTGATGCAGTTATCGCCGATGTCTCCGGGCATAATATCGGGGCTGCTTTAATCATGGCAGAGACCAGAACGCTGATTCAGGCAAGCAAGCGAAATCTGCAACCACCGGATGAACTGCTTTTCGATCTAAATAACTTCTTCTATGATGATCTGACCAGAACAGAGCTGTTCATCTCCATGTTTTATTTGAGCATTGACTGCAAATCACAGGTGATCACCTATGCCAATGCCGGACACAATCACCCCTTGATCTGGCGGAAAGCTGAACGTAAATGTGAGGAACTTGACGCAGATGGCCTGATTCTCGGGGTTAAAAAAGATGTCAAGTTCGAACAGAAAACAACGCAACTTGCGCCGGGCGACATACTGCTTCTATATACCGACGGCATTACCGAGGCGGAGCGAAGCGTTAATGAGTTTTTTGGTGACGAGAGACTGAAGTCTCTACTTGAAAGTTGTGCTGATTATTCGCCGGATGTAGCTATTGAGAAGATCCTGGAGCAGGTCAGGCTGTTTACCGGTGCACACAATTTCGATGACGATATCTCGCTCGTCATAATCAAGGCTGAATGACAAAATCTGTGATAGACTTTAGTATATTTGACACAAACAAAATCAGAGTTGAACTTGGAGGCATAAATGAACACACAGGTTAGTGACAAAAGTGTAGCTGTTCTTATCGAAGTTAATGAGGATCGTCTCGATGCACACAACAGCGGGGAACTGAAAACACAGATGCTTACTTTCTTTGACGAAGGTAAAAACAATCTGATTATCGATCTGAAAGCGGTGCGTTTTGTCGATTCTTCCGGACTGGGTTCTCTGGTTTCAGGGTTTAAAAATGCCAGCGCCAGAAACGGTAATTTAAAACTTTGCGGACTGCAGCCTCAGGTCAGATCAATGTTTGAACTTACACGCCTGCATCGGGTTTTTGAGATTTTCCCCGACTCGGATGAAGCTTTGGCGAGTTTCCAATCTTAGATTTAGCAGAGTCATTTATGGCAGAAAACTTTGAAATAGACATCAAGGTTCCGAACAAAACCCGCTACCTGGCCCTGATCGGCAGGATTGGTGAGGATATCGCGCGGACGCTCAAGGATTATCAAGGTGACCGATCCGATCTGGCATATCAGGTTAATCTGGTGTTAACCGAATCTATGACTAATGCTATTCTGCATGCTCCGACTGATACAGATGATAATCGGCAGATCCACATAAATATCGCAATAATCAACGATAATCTGCATATCAAGGTTTACGATCAGGGGAAAGGTTTTGATCTCGACTCTTTGCCACCGCCTGACTTTCAGGGGCTCAAAGAAGGTGGACGAGGGATATTTATTATTCAGTCAATTATGGATAGTGTTACCTGCCACAAAGAAGGCGGCGGGCATGTTATTGAAATGATTAAGTACCTGCCTTAAAAACCGTTTCAACAAACCTTACAATACCTGTAAAAACCAATAGGACGCCCTCCGTCGCGCAGCTATCAGTATTCGCATGAAGCTACGACAGACATGTGGCGGACAGGCTGATCAAATCTGATTAACGCTGATT
>CBDUUF010000362.1:0-2461 GCA_965370375.1 uncultured Desulfuromonadaceae bacterium | reverse complement strand
TAATTAGACACCGTAAGGAGTAAACCAAATATCATGCTTGACCTGATAAGAAAGAAACAAAAAACGACGATTGTAAAACTTGTTTTCTGGTTGATTATTGCCACTTTTGTCGGGACCATTTTTCTGGTCTGGGGCAAAGGCGATGACCGGGGACCGGACAGTCAGACTATTGCCGTTACCGTCAATGGTACGGAAGTATCAACCGCTGCCTACAAGAATATTTACGACAACATCTACCGCTTTTACCAGAACATCTACGGCAACAGCTTCAATGCCGAGATGGAAAAATTACTCCAGATACCTCAGGTGGCCTACGAGCAAATCGTCCGGCAAATTCTGCTCGGACAAGAAGGCGAGCGCATCGGCGTTTCGGTCAGCCGCCAGGAAGTGGTCGATGAAATCGCCAAGATCCCGACCTTTCAGGTCAATGGCAACTTCGATCGCAACACCTATGTACAGGTGCTCTCCTACCAGCGCATATCTACCGATGATTTTGAAGCAGATCAGGAGCGAACCCTGTTTACACAGAAAGCCGAAGCGTTGCTTAAAGATGGCGCGACGGTCAGTGATGCTGACATTGAAGAAGAATTTATCAAGCAGAATGAGAAGGTCAACTTGAACTTCGTCAGCGTCAACCCGGTTAATTTTGAAAAAAGTGTCAAGGTGACCGAAGAGGCCCTTGAATCTTTTTACGCCGATAATCAGGAGCAATTCCGCGCACCGGCCCGTATCTCGTTGCGTTATCTACAGTTCGATCCGGCCCGCTACATCGACGAGCTGGTTCTTGAAGATGCCGAAATAGAGAAATTCTACCGGCGCAACCGTGACCTGTTTTCTATTGAAGAAGCAGTTACCGCTGCACACATCCTGATCAAGGTCGATCAGACCGCCAGCGAGGAAAAGCAAGCTGAAAAACGCGAGCTGGCCGAGAAGGTCCTGGCCAAAGCCAACGCCGGTGAGGACTTTGCTGCCCTCGCCCGTAAGTATTCCGACGATACCGGTAGCGCCGTAAAAGGTGGCGACCTCGGCTCCTTCGGCCGTGGCACTATGGTTCCTGAATTTGAGCAGACCGCATTCTCGCTTAATCCAGGTGAGATCAGCGAACTGGTTGAAACCACCTTCGGTCTGCACATCATTAAGGTCATCAGCTATGTCGCGCCTGGCGAAAAACCGCTCACCGAAGTAATTGACAAAGTCAAAGCCGGGCTACGGGTTGAAAAGTCCGGTAAATACGCCTTTGAAAAAGCGATGGATGCCTACAACATCAACCGTAAAACCGGTGATCTTGAAAAAGCCGCCGCCGAATTCAACCTCGGGATAAAAGAAACCGGGCTGTTTGCCAACGGCCAATACATCGACGGAATAGGCACTGCACCAGATATTTCCGATGCCGCCTTTGCCCTGCAACAAGGTAAACTCGCCCGACCAATTGCCAATAAAGATGGCATCTTCCTGTTGGCAATAAAAGAGAAACAAGTCAGCCACATCCCGGAGCTTGCCGTAGTAAAATCCGCGGTTGAAAGCGTTTACCGTAAACAGGAAGCGAAAGTCCTCGCCGAGACGGCTACAGTGAAGCTGCTTGCAGAGCTTAAAAACGGCAAAAAACTTTCGTCTCTGGCCAACAGCGTCAAAGCAAAAGTTGAGCAGACCGATCTATTTACCCGTGTTTACGGCAACTCGATTCCCCGCATCGGTGAATCGGAAAAACTTGCTACAGCCGCGTTTAAACTTACTGCAGAAGCACCGGTAGCTCCGGAAATCTACGAGATAGCTGATCGGTTTATTGTCGCCACGCTGAAAAAAAATGAAGCAGCAGACATGGCGCAACTCGACGAAGCGAAACGGACCGAATTGCAGCAGTCAGTTCAAACAGCAAAGAGTCAGGAGTTGCTGGATGGCCGGATTGAAACACTGAAAAAAGAGGCAGATATCGTTCTGTCGGCTTATCTGATTTCTTTGGGGGTACAGCAATGATTCCGATTCTTATGAGTAGCGACCTACCGGATCTCAAGCTGGTCAACCGGGGAAAAGTCCGTGAACTATACGATCTAGGTGAGCATCTTCTAATTGTCACGTCTGATCGAATCTCGGCCTTAGATGTCATCATGGACCAAGGTATCCAGTACAAGGGACAGGTCCTAACTGCGATCTCGCTCTTCTGGTTTGAGCAGATGGCTGACCTGATTCCGAACCATATCGTAGCGACAGAGGTTGATGACTTCCCGGCTATTACCCACAAATACCGCGCGCAACTCGAAGGTCGGAGCATGCTGGTCAAAAAGGCCAAGCCTCTTCCGGTTGAGTGCATTGTTCGCGGCTACATCTCTGGCTCCGGCTGGAAAGAGTATCAACAACAGGGGAGCATCTGCGGTATTGATCTCCCCGCAGGGCTCCAGGAGAGCGCGATTCTGCCGGAAACAATCTTTACTCCTTCGACCAAAGCTGAGCTTGGCGACCATGA
>CBDUUF010000361.1:0-2465 GCA_965370375.1 uncultured Desulfuromonadaceae bacterium | reverse complement strand
GTAGAAGGTATCGGCAACCTGATCAACTTTGGTTGATATTTTGGCCACACCGATGTACAAACCGAAATCAGCCAGAGCCCGGGTTATTTTATAAAGCAACCCAACTTCATCAGCGGTATACAGATCAATGACCGTATATTTGTCGGAAATTTCGTTGTCAATATCGATCCGATCGGCAAATTGCGGTTTCGGTTTTTCCGGCAGCAGCGATGACTTGCGCCGCTTGCTGACCATCTGCGCAACCCGCTTGCGACCCTCAACCGTGGCATTAAGATCCTTTTCAATCTTTGCCCATTTCTTCGGATTTTCAAGTTTACTCCCGGTTTGGCCACGCACTTCCAGGATATCCAGGGCCTCACCGTTGCTGCGGGTGTAAATATGCGCGCCGAGGATGTTGATACCGTTGGCAGCCATAACTCCAGCAATGGTCGAAAACAACCCCGGAACATCGGTTGTCGAGATATAGACCCAGGTAAAATCATTGGCCTTATCGTGCTCTACCTGTAGCGCCAGAGTTTTATCCTTGCGACCGAGAGCCAGACGCACATGCCGGGTGATTTCTGGCGAACGGTGTGAGAGCAAATAACGATTGCTCATGGTTTTCAAAGTGCTCTTGACTTTACGTTCACCGAACTCTTCAGACAGCGCGAGCACAACCTTGCGTTTGCGTTCCTTCACCCGGTCTGAGCGAGTATCGTAGCGGAAATTACCCCGCTCAAGCACATTGTAAGTCTTGGTGTAAAGATCCTGCAGCAAAAACCCTTTCCATTCCGACCAGACATCCGGACCGACCGCCTTGATATCGGCAAAGGTCAACAGGTAGAGCATTTTCAGGGTCTCAGTCATCTCCATGGTTCGGGCGAACTGATCAATCATTTTATCATCGTTGAGATCACGCCGTTGGGAGATATGTGCCATGTCGAGATGACGACGAACCAGAAACTCGAGCCGGGCGCTGTCCTCGCGTTTCAGGCCGAGACGACGGGCGATAGTCGGCACCATATCAGCCCCTTTATCGGCATGATTTTTCCCCTCACCCTTGCCGATATCGTGCAACAACACCGCCAGCATCAACAGGTCTTTATTGCCGATGTCGTCAGCCAGGCGAGACAGGGCTGGTTTTTTCTCGACATAGACGCCGTGCAAGAGCTTGGCGATCTCTTCGACGGCCAGAATCGAATGGATGTCAACGGTAAATATGTGGTAGGCATCATGCTGTACCTTGCAGTAGATACGGCGAAATTCCGGCATAAAATAGTTAAGAAACTGCAGGTGGTGCATATTACGCAATACATCGGCCTTGGGCCTGAGAGTGCGGAGTATCTCCAGAAAACCGGCTGACATAACCTTGTTGCGCCGTACCTTATCGTTGATCCGGTGCAGATTGGCCCGAATCAAACCTTTAAGTTCAACGCTGAGCTCAACCTGATGTCGATGTGAGAGGACAAAGGCGAGCATCATTTGCTCCGGTTCGGTCTCAAACAGTGATGACCGGCTGAGGCGAAGTTCACCACGCAGGGCGTAAAAATGTGACTCCAGTTGCCGGCGATTGATTCGACCAAATATGCCGATCCCCTTGTCGGTCGTGGTCACCCGACGGATCAGGGCCGAGGCCAGATGTTCTATCTGCGTCGCCTGAAAATAGTAGTCCTGCATAAACTGCTCAACAGCCGGAGCTTTGCGCGTATCCCGATAGCCGAGGAAATGAGCAATCTTCTCTTGCTGATCGAAATTGATCTGTTCATTCTTGCGCGGCGAAAGGAAATGTAGTTCGTTACGCACCCGCCATAAATGCTCCAACGCACTGCGATAAGATGCCGCCTCCAGGTCACTGACTATTCCCTTGATCACCAACTCCTGCAGGTTTTTTGCTTTATACTTGACCCGGGCAATCCAGAGCGCCGTATGCAGGTCGCGCAGCCCCCCCTCACCCTCCTTTATGTTCGGTTCCAACAGATAAACTGTCGACTCATACTTGCTGCGACGGATATCGCGCTCTTCAATTTTCTCATCAATGAATTTCTGGCTGTTTTTACCGAGTATCTCCGGGATGACCGTATTTTCATAGGCATCGAACAGGGCTTTGTTGCCGGTCAAAAAGCGTGAATCGAGCAATGAGGTCCGGATTGTTAAATCGCCGGCAGCCACCTCCAGACAATCTTCATTGGTGCGTGAGCTATGACCGACATCAAGTGCCATATCCCAGAGCAGGTAAAGCAATCGTTCAGAAATTGTCTTGATTTCCGGTAGCTCCTTGCCACTCGACAGGAACATGATGTCGATATCGGAGCGTGGATTCAACTCAGCCCGACCATAACCGCCGGTTGCGACCAGGGCAATATGCGTCAGCACTTCCGGAGCAAAATCGATTGAGACCGCCCGGAATAAAGTCTCAATCATGTTGTCTATCAGGGTTGTGTAGGTCCGAACTATCTCCCCCCCGGATGCCCCATTGCGATGTTTTA
>CBDUUF010000360.1:0-2484 GCA_965370375.1 uncultured Desulfuromonadaceae bacterium | reverse complement strand
CTTCTGGCCATTGCAGCAATGAATGAATTTACCTACGATCTGGTGCTCATGGATTGTGAAATGCCTGATCTGGATGGCATTGAGGCGACAAAAATTATACGTGAAACCGACAGTGAAACACCAATAATTGCGCTGACGGCACATGTGCGAACAGAAGAGATTGAGCGCTGTCTGCAAGCCGGCATGAACGATTGTCTGAATAAACCTTTCCGCCAGCAACAACTGCTCGATATTCTCGATAAATGGTTACCTGCTTTAACTGGAGTTGGTCGTGCGCAGTAAGCTAAAGACTCTGGTCCTGTCATTTTTCTGGTTGTCAGTTTCAGCGTTGGTCATTCTGGCTTTTGCCGGAATCATCAGTTCACATCCGATTAAACCGGAGCGAACAAACATCAAACTGACACATAAGGTCACTGGCGTTACAAACAAAGCTCATGAGATCACGTTCAACGTTGACGGCCCGATAAGCGATCTTCAAGCATCAATAAGCCTAGATACCAGTAATCGCCACGCCATAATCAGCACACTGCAACTTCCGGGCAATCTGGAAAACATTCACATTGATAAGGACAAAAGAATTGCCTATCTGGCCAATAGTTTTTCCGGCCTGCAAATTATTGATATAAGCGATCCTGAACAGCTACGCATCATCGGTTCGTTGCCGAGTCCGGGTAAAGCGTGGGACATCAAGGTTCGCGGCAACATCCTCTTTCTGGCATCTGCCAAAGAGGGTTTGCATCTGGTTGACATCAGTGACCTTGAGGCGCCAACAATTATTTCCAACCTGAAACTCGAAGGCTACTCAATGCTCGGGCTGGAAATTGTCGGCAAGACCGTTTACGCCAAGACCGGAAAGAATGGTTTGCTGATTATTGACGTCTCAAATACCAAAGCACCTCAATTGGTCAAAAAACTCTATTCCGATTCAGGTGTATGGGGGTTATTAATTGACAAAAACAGGCTTTATGTAAGCAGCGGCAGGTTCAATCTTGAGATTCTTGATGTTACAAACCCTAACAATCCGCGGATAATTGAAAGAATTTCTCTTCCGGGCAGAGTTTGGGATCTGGCGATTAGCGCAGAGGTGCTCTATTTGCCGACACGAAGAGCCGGATTGCTTATTGTCGACATGCGGCAACCGGGCAGACCCGAGCTCCTACGTCCAACGTTTGATAGTGCCGCCTGCGATCATATAGTTCTACAACACGACCGGGCATATCTTACAAGCCGGACAGGAAGCTTGAAAATCCTGGACATATCTAACCTGACCGCACCAAAGCTGATCGGAATTTTCGACTTGCCCGATCGGCCCAGAGATATTACTACAATAGATCAGACCGCCTTTGTGGCAGCTGGCGTCAAGGGGTTGCAAGTCATTGACACCAGCACTCTGACACCAACAGACCAGATCAAAAGTCAAAAGGTTCCGGGTAATTTGAAAAAAGTTCTATTTGATGACAACTTCTTCTATCTGGCCACCAGGGAAAATGGCCTGTATATAACGGAAATTGACTCTTCCGAAGAGCCCGGAGCCATAATTGCTCACCTGCCATTAACCGGCAGAATAAATAATATGGTGCGGGTCGACAATCATCTCTATCTCGCCTGTTCGCAAGCGGGCCTTTTGATTGTTGACATCATAATACCTGCAGCCCCGGTTCTCATTGGCAAACCAGGTTTTGCCAAGACCTTCATGGATCTTGTCGCGGTCGGAAACTATCTACTATTGAGCGATAATCTCAAAAACATTTTTGTTGTAGATGTTCAGTCCCCGGAAAACCCGACTTTGATCAGTAAGTTCCCACTGGAAAAGCCACGACAATTGGCAATAGATGATTCATACCTGTACGTCTCATCAAAAAGCAGCCTGTACATTATTGACTATTCAACCCCGAGCGCTCTGACCCAGGTCGGCAAGCTTGATCTCCCCTGGCCGCTGCAAAAATTCACAAATATCAAACAGATTACCGTTGCCGGGAATACCCTCTACCTGGCAGCCGGTTCAGCCGGTCTTATCTCGTTAGACGTCTCGAATCCGGAGTCACCACGGCTCGAAGAAATAATAACACTGCACGGAGACCTCCATGCGGTCACTGTTTCCCACAACAATATCTTTGCCATTACCCGCCAGGGCAAGCTTTGGCTGCTACAGCGGGATAGCGACAACAAAACAAGCCATCGTGCCGTAATCGACACACTTGGTATCGGTTATGACCTGCTTCCTTACGGCGAGCGGATGCTGATAGCAAATGGGTTCAAAGGGCTAACAATTTCACCCCTGCCACAACAGATCGAGATAAACAACCGAGTGATAAAAACTGGTCGAATTGGCACCACAGAATGGATAACACTACCTGTCCCGGCACAAGCAAATCCGGGGATCTACAATCTTAATCTTTTACATCAGGGAGAACTGTTAGAATTTGTTGGTGCTGTGGAATTGCGGCACGCTACAGAGTAATCTTTGGCAGGTTGAAAATCAGA
>CBDUUF010000359.1:0-2487 GCA_965370375.1 uncultured Desulfuromonadaceae bacterium | reverse complement strand
TCTCGCCGTCAATCTTCCCTTGCTCGATGAATTTCTTGGCATTGTCCCAGGCGCCGCCACCGTTGGACATCATCAATGCCAGCAGAACACCCGCCACAGTAGCACCGGCGAGCATGCCACCGAGAGACTCAGCACCCAGGATAAAACCGACCGCAACCGGAGCGGTAACAGCTACCACACCAGGAAGCACCATTTCTTTAAGTGCAGCGGTAGTGGATATATCTATACATTTTTGGGAATCAGGTTTAACGCCCTCTTTACCTTCAAGCAGACCCGGAATCTCACGGAATTGACGACGAATTTCATCGACCATCTTGCCAGCGGCACGACCGACTGAAGTCATGGTCAAGGCACCGATGAAAAATGGTAACGCCCCGCCAATCAACAGGCCGATAACAACTTTAGGGTCAATCAGGTTAATCGTCTTCAGACCGACCGTTGTCGCATAAGCCGAGAACAGGGCTAAAGCAGTCAGGGCAGCAGAACCGATAGCAAAACCCTTGCCGATAGCTGCAGTGGTGTTACCGATAGCGTCGAGGCCGTCAGTAATCTCACGCACCTCAGGTCCTAATGCAGCCATCTCCGAGATACCACCAGCGTTATCAGCGATCGGACCATAAGCATCAACCGTCATAGTGACACCGACGGTGGCCAACATGCCGACTGCGGCAATGCCGATACCGTACAGACCAGCAAAGTGGTCAGCAACGAAGATAGCTACACAGATGATAAGGATCGGCAACGCTGTTGACTCAAGGCCAACCGCCAGACCGGTGATAATATTAGTTGCCGGCCCAGTTTTACTAGCTTCGGCAATCCGCAGTACCGGTGCGCGAGCTGTGTAGTACTCTGTAACTTGACCGATAGCGATCCCGGCCAGGGTTCCGGCCAGAATAGCCCAGAATACTCCAGTGGCAAGGTTATAAGCCTGAATGACAAAGAAAGCTGCAATCAGAAAGCCACCGGCGGCAACAAAAGTTGTGTAGTGCAGCGCTTTACCCGGATCCATCGATTTGAGAACCTTCATCGATGCAATACCGATAAAGGAGAAGACCAAGCCAACCATCGCCAGTATCAAGGGGAGGACCATGGCATTAGTCTGTACCATCTCAGCACCACCAAGCTTGGTCAACAGTTCAGGGCCAGCAGCAGCAGCAATCGCCATTGTCGCAATGATCGAACCGACATAGGACTCAAAAATATCAGCACCCATGCCAGCGGTATCACCAACACAGTCACCGACATTATCGGCAATAACACCCGGGTTACGTGGGTCATCTTCCGGGATGCCCGCTTCAATCTTACCGACCAAGTCAGCACCAACGTCTGCAGCTTTGGTAAAAATACCACCGCCGACCCGGGCAAACAAGGCGATTGAAGAAGCGCCCATGGCGAAACCGTTAATATACTTTACTGTTTCAACATCGCCACCGAAGAAAATGTAAGCGACACCGACACCGACCAGACCAAGCGAGGCAACAGCCAGCCCCATGACCGCACCACCGTTAAATGAAATTTCGAGCGCCTTGGCTTGACCATGCGCACGCGCAGCTTCGGTAGTCCGTACATTGGCACGGGTCGCAGCTTTCATACCGATAAAACCACAGGTCATCGAACAGAAAGCACCACCGAGAAACGCCAGGGCGGTCTGTAAATTCATCCCGACGGAAATCAAAACGAAAACCACCACAATAAATACCGCCAGGACACGATACTCACGGCCCAAAAAGGTCATTGCACCATTGTAAATATCCTCGGAGATTTCCTTCATCCGCTCGTTGCCGACCGGCTCAGCCTTAACCACCTTGTAGAGAACAATCGCGATAATAAAGCCAATCGCGCCCATGATTGGAGCAAACATCTGTAGTTCCATCTTTTCTTCCTCTCCAGCTTTTTATTCAGTAAAGTTTTTGTTATTAAAGGCATTCATCGCATCGATAACACCTTTATCGAGAATAGTTTCAACCGAATCTGTAACACTGCTCAGAACATCATCCAACTTTTTTCGCTCGGCAGCATTGAAGCGACTGAGCACGTGGCCAGACACGTCTCTTTCACCAGCAGGACGTCCGATACCTACCTTGACCCGAACAAAATCACCGGTGCCGAGAACTTCTCGAATATGCCGGATTCCGTTTTGCCCGCCATGACCACCACCCGACTTGATCTTCATAACCCCAAAATCGAGGTCGATATCATCATGGATGACAATCAAATCCCCCGGCGCAATACCGAGGGATCGATATGCGGAACCAACGCTGGCTCCACTTAAGTTCATAAAGGTCTGAGGCAGTAACAGGGTGACTTCCTGTCCCGCCAATAGTCCGACACCGTAAAAGGCTTGGTGTCCTTTCTTCTTCAGGCTGATCCCGGCTCTGGCCGCCAATTGCTCGACCACCTGAAACCCGACATTATGTCGGGTTTCGGCATAACGTTCACCAGGGTTTCCCAAACCAACGACCAGTTTCATATCAGGACACTGTAAGC
>CBDUUF010000358.1:0-2490 GCA_965370375.1 uncultured Desulfuromonadaceae bacterium | reverse complement strand
GGCAATGAAATCTTCTTCCTTGGCCAGCATATCCTGCTGCCGCTTATGACTGGCGAGCAGCTGCTCACGGCGAATCTCCCGCTCACGCAGGTAAAAATCGTAGTTGCCGCTATAGGTCGTGACGTTGCGATTGGCGACTTCAATGATTTTGGAAACGATCCGGTTCATAAAATCCCGGTCGTGACTGGTCATCAGCAACGCACCCTTGTAGTCCGTCGCCAGCCACTGCTCCAGCCAGACGATCGACTCTACATCGAGGTGGTTTGTCGGCTCATCAAGCAGCAGCACATCCGGATTGATCGTCAGAATACGCGCCAGAGCGATCCGCATCTTCCAGCCGCCACTGAACGATTCGACCGGACGATTATAATCGTCGGGACCGATGCCGAGACCGGTCAGGACCGCTTGTACCCGACTTTCGAGATCATAGCCGCCGCGATGTTCAAACTCTTCCTGGGCACTACCGTAACGCTCCAAAAGGTCAGCCAGGGCGTCATCATCCATCGGTTCGCACATGGCAGTTTCCATCTGCTGGATCTGCTCGCCGAGAGTCACGATTTTACTTGATGCGGCCATCACCTCTTCCAGCGCCGAACGGCCTGACATATCGCCAACATCTTGCGAGAAGTAGCCGATCACTGTCTTCTTCGAACAGATGATCTCGCCACTATCGGCAACCTCTTCACCGGTCATCAGGCGAAATATGGTCGACTTACCGGCCCCATTCGGACCGACCAGGCCGCCACGACTGCCGGGCAGAATCTGCAGACTGGCATTCTGAAACAGCACCTGCGAGCCGTGCTGCTTATTGATATTTGAAAGATGAATCATGTAGTTTTTCGCTCCGTTAAAAAAGTCTCGCACAGTTAGCACGGTAATGGACTCTCCCGCAACCCATTTTCATAACAACAGATTTCTCTTTTCGGTCGAAATGACAATAAAAAAGGCCAGCAACCTGTTTAGGCGCTGGCCTTTAAATACATTCCTGACTGCTACAGAATAGAGCCGACCTCGGTGTACTCCAGCCCGAAAGCCTCGGCCACCTCTTGATAAACAATTTGTCCATCTACTATATTCAGTCCCGCCTTGACTCCGGCATCTTCTTTTGCCACCTGCTGCCAACCTCTATTGGCAAGATCGAGGGCATAAGGCAAGGTCGCGTTAGTCAATGCCATAGTAGATGTCAAGGGTACCGCTCCCGGCATATTGGCGACACAATAATGCACCACATCATCAACCGTGTAGATAGGATCACCATGTGTGGTCGGTTTGGACGTTTCAAAGCAGCCACCTTGATCGATAGCGACATCGACCAGCACCGCACCTTTTTTCATTGTTTGGAGCATCTCACGAGTCACCAGCTTGGGCGCCTTTGCACCACGTACGAGAACTGCACCGATCACAACATCCGCCTCTTGCACCAATTCACGCACCGTGGCTGGTGACGACATCAACGGAAAGCAGTTTTTCGGCATGATCTCTGAGAGATAACGCAGGCGCGGCAAACTGCTGTCGAGTAGATAAACTTTTGCACCGAGACCGCACGCCATCTGCGCGGCATTGGTACCGACCACCCCTCCACCGATTACCAGCACTGTCGCCGGCGCTACACCGGTCACCCCGCCGAGCAGGATGCCACGACCGCCCTGTGCCCGTTCGAGATATTTAGCCCCCTCTTGAGCCGCCATCCGCCCTGCCACCTCGCTCATCGGCGTTAAAAGCGGCAAACCGCCGTGCGGACCGACAATCGTCTCATAAGCGATACAAACCGCTTTGCTCTTGAGCATTGCCCGGGTTAACTCTTCGGACGCGGCAAAATGGAAGTAAGTAAAAACAATCTGACCTGGCCGAATCAGCGGATATTCCGACGGCTGCGGTTCCTTGACGTGCATCACCATGTCTGACTTTGCATAAATCTCGGCCGGGGTGGTTATCATCTCGGCACCAGCAGCCACATAATCACTATCGGCAAAGCCACTGCCGATACCGGCTGACGCCTCTACAAGCACCTGATGTCCATTCAAAACCATCACTTCGACACCGGCCGGTGTCATACAGACCCGATTCTCCTCAGACTTGATCTCTTTTAGAATTCCGACGATCATTGATGCCTCCCTGCAGTAATTTAACAGCCAAAACTTTTATACTCAGAGTATAGCGGAAAATCTGCGCGATTTACTTGCTTAAACATTGATAAAAAGGCATGGTATTGACATATAATTCGATAAAGTGAGGGTTTTGATGCAGAAAATTGATTTGAGCTCAATCGACACAATCGATCGCACTATTTTGCGTCTCTTGCAACAGGATGGCCGTCTAAGCAATGTACAACTCGCCGAACAGGTCGGCCTCTCCGAATCAGCCTGTTTGCGGCGGGTAAGGATTCTTGAAGAGAGCGGCATCATCGACCAGTATGTAATGCTGATCGATCAGACCGCAGCCGGCAAGCCGGGAACGGTATTTGTGCGGGTAACCCTGGATGGCCAGCAG
>CBDUUF010000357.1:0-2494 GCA_965370375.1 uncultured Desulfuromonadaceae bacterium | reverse complement strand
CTGGACGAGATCTCCCGCGGAGAGATACATTGGTTTCCGCCGCTGATGCACGGAACATTGCCCAGCTGATTCCCTATTTGTAAGCGTTTAAACGCATCCACAGAGTGGTCGCCGAGAGTTGCAGGGTTTTTTGTCTCCCCCTGCCGGTCCGGCCGAGGAAGTGCCACTCATTTTAACACCGTATGAGGAGTATCAAAGATGCCTAGAGTAAAAAGAGGATTCAAAGCGAGACGCAGAAGAAACAAGATTCTTAAATTGGCAAAAGGTTATCGTGGCGCCCGGGGTAAGTTGTTCCGGAGTGCAACGGAAGCCGTAGATCGTGCTGCAAGTTACGCTTTTCGTGACCGTAAGGTTAAGAAGCGGGATTTTCGCGCGCTCTGGATTGCACGAATCAATGCTGCGTCAAGAGACAACGGGCTGTCTTACAGTCGTCTCATTCATGGTCTGAAAAAGGCCGAGATTGGTCTCGATCGAAAGATTCTGGCCCAGTTGGCTGTAACTGAGCCGGCTGCTTTCTCTGTCGTTGTAGACAAAGCAAAAGCGCAGCTTCAGTAAGAACTGAGAAAAAGAGATGAGGCTGCAACCTCATCTCTTTTTTTTTGAGTAGAACAGGAACGGTGCGGGTAATATCCTGCATCGTCCTTTTTTCATTGTAAGGATCAAAGGATCGTTTATGAAACAGCGTCTTGAAGAATTGCTTGCATCAGCAAAACAGTCGATTGCCCAAGCTGCAGATGAAGCTGGATTGCAGGATGTGCGTGTTGGTATTCTCGGCCGCAAGGGTGCAATGACCGCCCTGATGAAGGGGATGGGTGGCTTGTCGCCGGAAGAACGACCGGTCATCGGCTCTATGGTCAACACAATCAAGTCCGAGCTTGAGCAGCTGATCGAAGCACGTCAAGCACTGCTTCGTGAAGCCGGGATCTCATCGCGTCTGGCCCAGGAGGTGATCGATGTTACGCTCCCTGGGCGCCGCGCCACCCGTGGTTCCAAGCATCCAATTACTCTGGTGATGGAGGATATCTCGGAGATCTTCGGTTCCCTCGGTTTCGGTATCGCTGAAGGCCCTGAAATCGAGAAAGACTTTTATAACTTTGAAGCGTTGAATATGCCCAAAGATCATCCTGCCCGTGATATGCAGGACACCTTCTATATTAATGATGATGTCGTGTTGCGTACGCACACATCGCCGGTACAGATTCGGACCATGCTTGACCATGAACCGCCGGTTCGCGTTATCGCTCCTGGCACGGTGTATCGTTGTGATTCCGACATTACCCATAGCCCGATGTTTCATCAGGTTGAAGGGTTCCTGGTTGACAAACATGTTACTTTTGGCGACTTGAAAGGTATCTTGACCGAGTTTATTACCCGCTATTTCGGTGCTGATGTCGGCGTGCGTTTCCGACCTTCATTCTTCCCGTTTACGGAACCGAGCGCTGAAGTTGATATGCAATGTGTAATGTGCGCAGGTGCCGGTTGTCGGGTCTGCAAGAACTCCGGTTGGCTTGAAATCCTCGGTAGCGGCATGATCGATCCAGAGGTGTTCAAATCGGTCGGGTATGACCCCGAAAAATACAGCGGCTTTGCATTTGGTATGGGCGTGGAGCGGATTGCCATGTTGAAATATGGCGTAAATGACCTCCGCTTGTTTTTTGAAAATGATCTCCGCTTCCTCAAACAATTCCATTGATTTTACAGAGTGTTAAGGCTGGTTCTCTATAAAAGGTTTGAACAATGATCGTTACATATAAATGGCTGAAAGAGTTTGTTGATTTTGATCTGTCTCCTGATGAGCTGGCGCATCGCTTAACGATGGCCGGTCTTGAGGTTGATCTGATGGAACACATCGGCGCCGGGTTTGATAGCGTGATCGTTGCAAGGCTCTTAAGCGTTGATCAACACCCTGATGCCGACCGCTTGACTGTTTGTCGAGTTGATAACGGCACCGACGAAGTTCAGATTGTTTGTGGTGCAACCAATCACAAAACTGGCGATTTGATAGCTCTTGCTCAGGTCGGTTCAGTCCTTTCTGGTGATTTTAAAATCAAAAAATCAAAGATTCGTGGCCAACTCTCTCAAGGGATGCTCTGTTCTGAGAAGGAGCTCGGGCTATCTGAGGAGGCCGCCGGCATTATGATTCTGCCAGCCGGACTTACTATCGGGATGCCAGTGTTTGAGGCTCTTGACCTGAAAGACGTACGCTATGAGCTCGGTTTGACGCCGAATCGTGCTGATTGTCTCAGTGTTGTTGGCGTGGCCCGTGAAGTTGCGGCTATGGTCGGCGCAAAGCTTAAGCTTCCTGAGACGCAGCTTAGAGAAGAGGGTGGTCCTATAGACCCGATAACATCGGTCGAGATTCTCGATGCAGAAAAGTGCCCACGTTATGCAGCAAGACTTATTAAGGACGTAAAGATTGGCCCTTCACCTGACTGGCTGGTTAGTCGTCTAGAGACGATCGGCCTACGGTCGATCAATTATGTTGTCGATGTAA
>CBDUUF010000356.1:0-2498 GCA_965370375.1 uncultured Desulfuromonadaceae bacterium | reverse complement strand
GGAAGATTGACGGCGAGAAGAAGGGCGGCATAGCTCATGAAGCTGCTGTCATCGGCGACACCGTTGGTGACCCGTTCAAGGATACATCGGGCCCGGCAATGAACATCCTGATCAAACTGATGAGTGTTGTCGCGCTGGTTATTGCACCGTTGTTGACCTGATTTTTAGAATTTGGATTCTGATCCCGGTAGCCGGAGCTTTAAGCTCCGGCTACCGGCGTTTTAACGATTAAGAGGTTTTTTATGGCACTGCAATGTGGCATCGTCGGTCTGCCGAATGTCGGCAAATCGACAATCTTCAATGCTCTGACAAATGCCGGCGCCGAGTCGGCCAACTATCCTTTTTGTACTATCGATCCGAATGTCGGCGTGGTTTCTGTGCCTGATGCACGGCTTGATGCTTTGGCGAAAATTGTCAATCCACAGCAGGTACTGCCAACCACAATGGAGTTTCTCGACATTGCCGGTTTGGTCAGTGGTGCCAGCAAAGGTGAAGGGTTAGGCAATCAATTCCTCGGCCATATTCGTTCGGTTGATGCGATTGTTCAGGTTGTCCGTTGTTTCGAAGACGACAATGTTGTTCATGTGCATGGCAAGGTTGATCCGCTCGGCGATATTGAGGTAATCGAAACCGAGCTCGGTCTGGCTGATCTGGATTCGATTGACAAGCGGATTCTGCGTGTTCAAAAGCAGGCCAAAAGTGGCGATAAAGAGATGCAGGTTTTGCTTGAAACTCTACTCAAGGTGCAGGCCGGGGTAAATAACGGTGTGCCTGTACGTAGACTTGATCTGTCATCGGAAGAACGAAAACGAATTCAGGATCTGCACCTGTTGACTGCCAAGCCGATACTCTATGTCGCCAATGTTTCTGAAGATGACCTGCAAGGCGAACACCCCTTTGTTGACCTGGTGCGGGAACGTGCCGCTGCTGAAGGGGCTGGATTGGTGATCATTTGCGGAAAAATCGAGGCAGAAATTGCCGAGTTGCCGGCTGATGAAAAGCTGGAATTTCTGGCTGATCTCGGCCTTGAGCAGTCAGGGCTTGACCGGCTGATTAATTCCGCCTATACGCTGCTCGGCTTGTTCACTTACTTTACGGCCGGAGAGAAAGAGGTTAGAGCCTGGACCGTGCGTAAGGGGAGTTGTGCACCGGCCGCGGCCGGAGTCATCCATACTGACTTTGAAAAAGGTTTCATTCGTGCCGAGGTTACTGCGTACGATGATTATATTTCATGTGGTGGCGAGTCCGGAGCCAAAGAGAAGGGGCGTTTGCGCCTTGAAGGCAAAGAATATGTTGTGCAGGACGGTGACGTTATGCACTTTAGATTTAACGTTTAAAGTAATTGCATTTGGCACGTTCTTGTGCTAAATATTGCGTTTTCGCAGACAGGTCGTCGCAACCTGTCCGCTCCTTGCTCCGGAATGTCCGGGGCTGCTAACCCGTAAGGAGGTCCAATGCGTACCTACGAAACTATTTTCATTATCCATCCTGATGTCGCGGCAGATGCTTACACTGAAGTCGTCGACAAGTACAAAGGTATCCTGAGCGATCTGGATGCCGAGATGATCGCTGTCGAGGAGTGGGGCAACCGCAAGCTCGCGTATCTGGTGCAGAAACAGAAGCGTGGTAGCTTCGTTCTGTTTGCCTATAACGGCAAGCCGGATGGAATCCGTGAGCTTGAGCGTCGTTTCCGTATCGACGACAAAATCATTAAATTCATGACCGTTCTTCTTGAAGAGGGTTACAAGCCGTCCGGATTTGTCTCAACTGCGCCTGCCGCGACTACAGAAGCTGCGCCTGCTGCGACTGCTGAGCCGGTCAAAGAGACCGCTCCTGCCGCGACTGCCGAGCCAGCTAAGGAGACTGCTCCTGCTGCGACTGCTGAATCCACTCCAGCCGTTGCACCGACAGAAGAGGCCGCCCCTGCACCGGCAGAACAGCCAGCTGCAGATGAGGCACCGGTCAAAAAGACTGAAGAATAAGGTCGTTAACACTTAATACTATTTTCGGAGGAATTCGATATGGCTTTTCAACCACGTCGTCGTTTTACCCGTCGTAAGGGCTGTCGGTTTTGTATTGACAAGACCCCGATTGATTACAAAGAAGTTCGGAGTCTGCGTTACTTTCTTTCAGAGCGTGGCAAAATTATTCCGCGGCGTATTTCCGGTAACTGTGCCGAGCACCAGCGCAAAGTGACCGAGGCGATCAAGCGGGCACGTAATATTGCTCTGCTGCCGTTTACGGCCAGCCACCAGCTCAACAAGTAAGGACTACGCTATGCCGACGCCTCCGGGAGTCGCTTTTCCCCAGAGGCTGATTGCTTCTATCCTGGCCGCTGCAGCAACCGTTGGTTTGGTTGTTTGCACAGAGCTGATGGGAGCCGTTGGCAGCTTGTTGTTTCTGGTTGTGTCTGTACCGGTCGGGTACGTGTGTATGCGATTTGGTGTTTATAGCGGCGTTGGCGCTCTGGTGCTGACTACGTTGACACTTTTCGGAAT
>CBDUUF010000355.1:0-2499 GCA_965370375.1 uncultured Desulfuromonadaceae bacterium | reverse complement strand
AATGATGATGAGAAAACAGTTGCCGCTATGGATCTGCTGGTGCCACGGGTTGGTGAACTGATCGGTGGCAGTCAGCGTGAAGAACGGCTCGATGTGTTACAAGCCTGCATGCGGGAGAACGATATCGCTGAAGAGAGCCTCGACTGGTACCTCGATATCCGGCGCTGGGGGAGCTGTCCACACGCCGGTTTCGGCCTCGGTTTTGAGCGGTTGTTGATGTATCTGACCGGTATGGAGAATATCCGCGACGTCATCCCGTTCCCACGCACGCCGGGCAACGCCAAATTTTGATGACAGTTTTTTCTTTAGCCGAAGAGCTAGGGCTCTGGACGATGATAACTGCAGTGATCGACGAGCGGCTTGACCGACGAGCAGCGACAGTGCTGATCGCCCGACTTGAACAGTTGCCGGTCAAACGCAGCCACGCGGTGCAGCGGCTCGGCAGCTATGTCGCCAAGGGGAGCGAACCGCTGGCGATTCGTCTGCAGTTTGCCCAGGAACCGGAGCAACTGCGCTTGACCTTCCTGCATGAACTCGCCCATGCTTGTGATCACCTTGCCCACCAGAACGGTCGACCCTATCGTCAGGCTCACGGCCCCGGTTGGCAAGCATGGATGGCCGCCTTCGGACTTCCGGCCGAGCGGATCGGTCGGAGCGAGGCGTTGGCGACCCTGCGTGAACGGCGGCTCAAGGTGGTGGCGGTTTGTCGCAGATGCGGCGCCGAGGTTAAGCGGTTGCGGCGTTTTGATCGGCGCAAGCGCTATCTGCACACGGAGTGTGGCGGGAAGTTACAGCCGACCTGAATGGTTTGTCGCAAACAGTAGCCGGCTGATTTTACGGCAGTAATTTTCCCACCTCTTTAACAACACAATCTACATGCTCATATCAAGGCTTCAGTTCTGATTACTCTAGGTCCCGGTAGTTGAAGCATTTTCTTTGGATTTACGACGGCTCCTGAGGTACCATAGCCGTTGTCATTTCTGGAATATTTGCGGTCAGGCGGGCTATGCTGCGGAAGAATCAGAATAGAATTTTCATATTGCTTGCGGTGCTGTCGATCGGCAGCATGGTTTTTCTGTATTATTCTCAGACCCTCATCCTTGAACGATTCGAGACCCACACCTACGATCTGCGTTTTAAAGAATTGCGTGGTTCTGTACCTCCCCACCCTGATATCGCTATCATCGCCATCAATGACAGCAGTATCGCCGAACTCGGTAGATTTCCCTGGTCGCGCAAAAATTATGTAGATCTGATTGACAATGTAAAGGCTGCCGGTGCCAAGGCTTTACTGATGGATGCATTTTTCCCTGAGACGGAAAGTGCAGAGGCGGACAAGGCATTTGCGGCAGCTCTTGAGCGGGCCGGTAATGTTGTCTTGGCCGTCGCTTTCGATTTCAAACCGGACGGAACCATAAAGGGCAAGACCGGCAGTATTCCGTTGATAGCCGACGCTGCCCACGGCGAAGGTCACATCAATTTCCATCCCGATGAAGACGGGGTCAATCGCCGCACCGTGTTGGTTGTCTCTGACCAGGATATAAACGCCCCGTCACTCGCTTTGCGTGGTGCCATGGCCGGGCTTGGTGTCGACAAAATGGAGCAGGTGCCGTTTGAGGTTATAGTCGGTGACCGGCACATTCCGACCGATTATTATGGGACAATGTTGATCAACTATACCGGTCCTCCCGGTACTTATCCGATCTATTCCTTTGCCGACGTCGCCAAGGGGCGGATTGATCCGGCCGAGTTGAAAGATAAAGTTTTGTTTCTGGGTATGACCGCTCTCGGCATCTATGATATGCGGGTCACCCCGTTTCACGGCAATACTCCGGGGGTGGAAATCAACGCGACCATTGCCGATAATATTATCAGTGGCCGGTTTATCCAACGCAGCGGCATTGAATCGATGATCGATATTCTGTTCATTGTATTGCTTGGTATTGTGGTCTTCTTTATGACGGCCAAAGTTACGCCGAAACTGGCCTTTCCTACGTTTATTCTGATTGCTTTGGCTTATGTTTGGTTCGCGAATTTCATGTTTGAGCAGGGGCGCTGGCTGAGCATAATCTATCCTTTAACCAGCGCACTGTTTGCTTACGTGGTTTCCACCGCATTCCATTTCATGACTTTGGATAAAAGAGCCCGGGAGATCCGTAGCGTATTTTCCAGTTACGTGTCGAGAAACGTTGTTGACCAGCTGGCCAATGACCCGCAGTCGGCACAAATCGGCGGTGAGTCGCGGGATGTGACGATTCTTTTTCTCGATGTCAATGGCTTCACCTCGTTTAGTGAAGACCTGAACCCGGCGGAAGTGGTGAAGACCCTTAATATTTATCTGGCCGCGCTCACCAAAATAATCATGGAGCATGAGGGGACCGTTGATAAGTTTCTCGGTGACGGAATCATGGCCTATTGGGGCGCACCACTAGCGGTTGAAGGTCATGCCGAAGCTGCAGTCAGCTGTACTCTGGCAATGACTGATGCTCTGAAAAAACT
>CBDUUF010000354.1:0-2506 GCA_965370375.1 uncultured Desulfuromonadaceae bacterium | reverse complement strand
GAAGTGTTTATCTTGCGGGAGATCTCTTGGCGGGGGTTGCCGGCCTTAGTGCACAAATCGATGAGTCTGGTCGGCGGTATCATGCTGATTCTTGGGCTGTCGCTCGCATCTACCACCTATATGATCGATGCTGGAGTGCCGGAACAGCTGTTTGCTTTCGTCAAGGAACACGTTGACAGTCCGCTCATGTTTTTGTTGTTGCTAAATGTTTTTTTACTGGCTCTCGGGGCTATTCTCGATATCTTCTCAGCCCTGGTTCTGGTCGTACCGTTGATCTTGCCGGTGGCGATCGGCTTTGGCATCGACCCGTTGCATCTCGGCATCATTTTTCTGGCTAACATGCAGCTCGGTTACCTGACACCGCCGATCGGCCTTAACCTGTTTATCGCCAGTTATCGCTTTGAACGGCCGGTTACTACTATTTACAAGGCGACGATCCCGTTCTTTATAGTTCTGTTGCTCTCGGTGCTGATTATTACCTACTGGCCAACCTTGTCGCTCTGGTTGCCTAATTTGTAAATCCGGTCAGTTATCTTAACAAAACAACGGGGTCGGAATTAATTTCCGGCCCTTTTTTTATTGTGTCATTTCGAACGTAGAGAGAAATCTTGTTTTTAATTTTACACAACAAGTGCAAGATCTCTCCCATTGGTCGAGATGACAGATGTGAAGATTCTGCAGGGGCTTGTTTGTTATCCTGTTCTTTTCAGCTTTGCACCAACACCGCCCGCTGCCAACGCCGGACCGAGTTGATCAGGTAGAGTTCTTCACAATTCGGCAGGTCGTCGAGGTGGATGCTCTGTTCGCGAATTTCTCCAGTGGCCAGCAGGTGGGCGCGCATGGTGCCGGCGAGCAGGCCGCATTTGATCGGCGGGGTAATCAGTTCACCGTCCAGTTTTGCTACGAGGTTAAAATTGCACGCCTCGGTCACTTCCCCTTCAGTATTGTAGAGCAACACTTCATCACAGTCGGCAACCGCCTGACGTGCGTCCGCGTAGACAGTGCGGGCCGTGGTTTTGTGATAGAGGAACGGATCGTTGATCGCAATCGGCTTCTTGGCCAGGCGCAGACGCAATAGCTTATTATGTTCTGGTGGTGTTAACGCTACCACTTCAGTATTGATTGCGCCGGCTTGATCAAGCAGCAGGCGCACCTTGTGTGGGGATGGCAGGAGGTCTTGTGTCACTGATTGTAGCTTGTCAGTGATTACCTTCCGATCGAAGGGATAGTTGAAGTAGTCGGCAGAATCGTGCAGGCGCTGCAGATGTTCTTTGAACAGTAAATAACCAGTGTCAGGTTCCCAGAGCAGGGTTTCAAGCAGGGCGAAGTCAGGCCGGGTTTGGTGCAATATCTGTGCTTTGGCCAGGCATTCGCGGTATTCGGCCGCCGCATCAGACTCCCAGGTGATGCCGGCACCGATGCCGTAGGTGGCGGTCTTGGCTTCGCGATCAATCAGGGCGGTGCGGATAGCGACGCTGAAGCGGGTCTGCCGGTTCGGTGCGACATGACCGATGGCACCGGTGTAGATTCGTCGCGGTGTTGTTTCGAGGTTGGCGATATGGTGCATAGTTCGTAACTTCGGTGCGCCGGTGATCGAGGCGCACGGGAAGAGGGTGGCGAAAATTTCGGCCAGCGACGCATCGGTGACGGTCGCCGCCGTAGAGGTCATCTGCCACACGGTCGGGTGCTTTTCAATCACACACAACTCCTCGACCTGTACCGGCCCACCCGGCAACCGCGCCAAATCATTGCGGATCATATCGAGCACCATGATGTTTTCTGCCCGCTCCTTGTCCGAGGCTTGCAGGGCGTCGGCTTTGTTGCGGTCATCATTCAGGGTCATGCCGCGAGTAGTTGTCCCCTTCATCGGTTTCGAGAACATGCGCTGGCCGCGTCGCTCGAAAAACAGCTCCGGTGAAGCAGAGCAGACAACGAAGCGACCGGTATCAAGCCAGGTAGCGTAGCAGTCCGGCTGGTTATTCACCAGTCGACAGAAGAGTGGCCAGGGATCATAGGTGTAAGGGGTGGTCAGCGGGAAGGTTAAATTGACCTGGTAGGTCTCCCCGGCGGCGATCGCTTGTTTTATCCGGGTAACTGCGTGACCGAATTCAGTTGCATCGAGTGCTGGTCGCCAATCGAGGTCGGCTAGTTCACTATCTGTAACCGGAGCTGTTACTTTTTCAGGTGCCGGAAACAGGCCGAACCAGAGCAGTGGAAAACTGTCTGCCGGCAGAGTCTCGGCTGTCGGTTCAAACGCCTGGCTCGCTTCGTAGCTGACAAAACCGACCGCGTGTAGTGAGTGCTGCTCGACTTGTGCCTCGACCTTGTCCAGAAGTGTAGGCACTTCAGCCATAGCGTTGGTGGTGAAGATCTGCTGCGGCGTAGCGAATTGCAACCAGGTCTTTGTTTCGGGATCGTAGAGCAGGGCGGTTGGGGGCATGCATGTTCCTTATTGTTAGTTAGCCGAGTTGGAACGTAGCAGAATCAAGACAGGAAAAAAAGTTTA
>CBDUUF010000353.1:0-2526 GCA_965370375.1 uncultured Desulfuromonadaceae bacterium | reverse complement strand
CCTCCTTGGCCAGTAGTCGCGACTGCGCCTGTTCCTTGAGCGAAGCTTCCAGCTCTTCAGCCTTCAGGTTCGGGGTTGTAGCATCAGGCAAGTCCGGTTCAATATTAAACTGGGCGAGAAAATCGTCGTAGAGACTGCTCCAGTTCCACTGCTGCGACGGCGTCTTGTCCGGGCAGAAAGTGGCGACCATATCCTCGACCATTTCGTCGTTGATATTAACCACCATCTGCTTGAGATCTTCACCGGCCAGAACCTCACGTCGCTGAGTATAAATAACCTCGCGCTGCCGGTTCATGACATCGTCATATTCGATCAGATGCTTACGGATATCGAAGTTGTGCCCCTCGACCTTGCGCTGGGCACCCTCGATCGCCCGGCTGATCATGCCGTGCTCGATCGGTTCGCCTTCCGGCAATTTAAGCTTATCCATCACATATGCGACCTTGTGCGAACCGAAAATCCGCAACAGATCATCGTCGAGCGACATAAAGAACCGACTCTCACCGGCATCACCCTGCCGACCGGAACGACCGCGCAACTGATTATCGATCCGCCGCGATTCGTGGCGCTCTGTACCGAGGATGTAGAGGCCGCCAACCGCCAGCACCTCCTCACGCTCCGCTGAACACTCGGCTTTAAACTTTTGCAGCGCTTCGGTGTAAGCCGCTTCCGGATCAGCCGCTGATTCAGCGACTTTCTTCGCCAGCATTTCAGCATTGCCGCCGAGCACGATATCGGTGCCGCGACCGGCCATGTTGGTGGCGATGGTCACAACCCCTTTACGACCGGCCTGGGCAACAATCTCAGCTTCCCGGTCATGTTGTTTGGCATTAAGCACGCTATGTTTAACACCGCGTTTTTTCAACATCTCGGAAAAAATTTCCGAGTTTTCGATCGAAATAGTACCGACCAGAATCGGTTGCCCGGTGGCATGGTGTTCAACGATATCATCAACAACGGCATTGAACTTCTCTTTTGCCGTCTTGTAAATCACATCAGCCTGGTCGACCCGCACCATCGGCTGGTTGGTCGGAATAACATTGACGCCAAGTTTGTAAATCTCCTGGAATTCCTCAGCCTCGGTATCGGCAGTACCGGTCATCCCGGCGAGTTTCTCGTACATCCGGAAATAGTTCTGAAAGGTAATGGTCGCCAGGGTCTGATTTTCGTTTTCGACCTTGACCCCTTCCTTCGCCTCGACCGCCTGGTGCAGACCATCACTCCAGCGCCGACCCGGCATCAGGCGACCGGTGAACTCGTCGACGATCATGACTTCGCCATCTTTGACCACATAATCGACGTCGCACTTGAACAGGGTGTGCGCCTTCAGTGCTTGATTCACATGGTGCAGAACCTCAATATTGAGCGGGTCATACAGGTTTTCGACCCCGAGCAGCTTCTCGACTTTGGCCACGCCATCTTCGGTCAAGGCCGCGCTCTTGGCCTTTTCATCAACCGTATAATCGCCGGTATACTCCTTCAGGGATTTAGACATCGGCCCGCTATCTTTATGTTCAATCACTTCACCCTGCTTTAGCCGCGGGATCAGCCGGTTGACCGTGGCATAGAGATCGGTACGCGTCTCACTCGGTCCGGAGATGATCAACGGGGTCCGCGCCTCATCGATCAGGATCGAATCGACCTCATCGACAATGGCGTAAAACGGGTTGCGCTGGACATACTCTGCCAGATCAAATTTCATATTGTCGCGCAGATAGTCAAAACCGAACTCGTTGTTGGTACCGTAGGTTATGTCACTGCCGTACACCGTCTTACGCTCAACATCGTTCAGACCGTGAATGATGCAACCGACGGTCAACCCGAGGAAGGTGTAGAGCTTGCCCATCCATTCGGCGTCACGACTGGCCAGATAATCATTGACCGTGACCACATGCACCCCTTCACCAGCCAAAGCATTGAGATAGACTGGCAAGGTCGCCATCAGCGTTTTACCTTCACCGGTTTTCATCTCGGCGATCTTGCCGCGATGCAGGATGATGCCGCCGACCAGCTGAACATCGAAATGCCGCATGCCGAGCACCCGCATCGAGGCCTCACGCACCACCGAAAACGCTTCCGGCAGCAGGTCATCGAGGGTTTCGCCATCGGCAAAGCGTTGCTTGAATTCTAAAGTTTTGGCTTGCAGCTCGCTATCCGAGAGCGAGGTAAACTCGCTTTCGAGGCCATTGATCTGCGCGACAAGCGGCTGCATCTGCTTCAGTTCACGTTCGTTTTTACTACCGAGAATTTTCTTAAACACTGATCCAATCATGCTTGTAAACTCCAATATTTATTAACCGGACACCTGCCCGGACAGAGATAGTTGCTAATCCATAATTTTAGCATAGTGGGAATAGTGCTCACAAGAAAAGAAATGGGTGGAATCAAAGGAAAAACTTGAAAATCTTCGGAATAAGATTTATCTGCGGTTTCATTTGTAATTCTAGTATAAGAACAGACTTCTAAACCGTCGTGACTCTCCCCGACAGGAGACTCACTTTTTGTCTAAGCGGCAACAAAAAGTAA
>CBDUUF010000352.1:0-2529 GCA_965370375.1 uncultured Desulfuromonadaceae bacterium | reverse complement strand
TCCCTGGTCACTTACATATTCTTAAAAACTAACAGGAAGAAGTTTAGAAAAAATGGCTATTAATTTCCAACCACCCGTTACAGAGAGCCTGGCCAAGCAGATATCGGAGAATATCCGCAGCGCGATCATGGATGGCAGTCTCAAGGTCGATGATCAGCTCCCGACCGAGGAAGTGCTGGCAAAAAAATTCAAAGTATCCCGGCCCACGATTCGCGAGGCGTTAAAGCGACTTGCCGCGCAAAACCTTATCCGCAGCCGTCGCGGTCCGACCGGCGGCACCTTCGTCAACCGCCCGAGCCAGGAGGAGCTCCGCTCATCGCTGACCGAGTCGGCGATGCTCATGGTCAGCATGGGTGAATTCAGCTTGTCGGAAATTGCCGAAGCACGCCGTGAGCTGGAATTGACCTGCTGCCGATTGGCGGCCGAATGCCGCAAGGATGAGCATCTGGCGACCATGGCGGCGGAGATTGTCCGGCAGAGCGACTCATCGACAACCGACGAGGAGTTCTGTGCCTCAGACGTCCGTTTCCACCGGGCGCTTGTCGACGCGACCGGCAACCCGGTGTTGCAATTTGTCATGTTTGCCGTCATCGAAGCGTTGCAACCGGCAACTAACCTGGTTATTTTCCGCTTCCGGGAACGGGGAAAAATAATCACTCAGCACGAGCGCATCTATGCTTCGATAAAAGCCAAGGATGCCGATGTGGCCGAAGTAGCGATGGCCGAGCAGATGAATTATCTCTGTGAGCAGTATGCCCAGGCCCAGGAGTGGCGTAGCGAGATGGACAAGGACTCTTAAGTGACTGACACTTTCAAAGCGCTATTGGTCAGCAAAGAACAGGACATAGTCGAGCATCAGATCCATCAGCTCAGCGTTGATGATTTGCCCAAGGGCGACGTCCTAGTCGCAGTGAAATACTCCAGTCTCAACTACAAAGACAGTTTGGCCGTACTCGGTCGTGGGAAGATCGTCCGTAAGTACCCGATAATCCCCGGCGTCGATCTTACCGGCACCGTGATCAGCTCCGATTCGCCGGATTTCCAGCTTGGTGATGAGGTGTTGCTGACCGGTTGGTACGTGGGAGAGCGCCATTGGGGCGGCTTTGCCCAACAGGCGCGGCTGAAATCAGAATGGCTTATCCCCATGCCAGAAGGGTTGGATGGATTACGGGCCATGGCGATCGGTTCTGCCGGACTCACCGCTATGTTGTGTGTTATGGCGTTGGAAGATCAGGGAGTGACTCCGGAGCAGGGAACAATTCTGGTCACCGGTGCCAGTGGCGGAGTCGGTGGGGTTGCAGTCGCCCTGCTTGCCGGATTAGGTTTCTCTGTCGCAGCTGTTACCGGAAATAGAGATAATGATGACTATCTTTACCAGCTCGGAGCCATAGAAATTGTCAATCGTGCCGAGCTGGAACAGCCTGCCCGCCCTCTGGAAGTCCCGCGCTGGGCAGGAGCAATTGACACCGTTGGCGGGAAAGTTCTCGCTCGTCTGCTGGCCGAGATGAAATACGGCGGCACCGTTGCCGCAACCGGCCTGACTGGAGGGTCTGATCTGAACACAACCGTCATGCCTTTCATCTTACGGGCGATCAAGATGGTTGGAGTGGAAGTGACAACCTGCCCGGTACCCCTGCGAAAAACTGCATGGGCGCGTCTGTCTAGAGAGCTCCCTGATGACCTTCTGCAACAGATTTTCAAGGTTATCTCTCTGGAAGAGGTTCCAGCTTTTGCCGAAAAACTTTTGGCCGGGCAGGTTAACGGTCGAGTGGTTGTCGATCTCAGGCTCTGATCTGTAAACATTGATTCAATTTATATGGCATTTCCCAAACGAGCGTAGGAGTAACCTGCGCCGTTTCAATTTTAGTCCATACAAGACAAGCCACCCTGGTTCAGGGTGGCTTCAATCGTCCAGCAGATAACAATAACCTGCAAACTCTGATTAAAGTTTACTGTTCCTGATTGTCCTCACCCTTACCATGACCTGAACATGCAACCGGAATTGCTTTTTTGAACCGGCCCTCTTTCCAGAGAGTCAGGTTCTCTTTTATGGTGCTACCCTGTGCCTGGTAAACATGAAATCCCGCCTTGGACAGTCCGATGAGTGATCCGGCACCAATCCCCATGGCTATGATTGCATCAACTGAGTAGCCATCGAGATCTGTAGCCGGGGTGCAGGAACCGGTTTGGTGATCCTTGCCCTGGTTCTCAATCTTTGTGTAAGTCTCGGTTTCAGTGTCAAATACCAGGAAGAATGGCGCGGAACCTAAATGGTCAAAAACTATACTGTCCAACCCTTCATCTTTTTTAACAGGAAAACAGATATTCATAGCTGTACCTCCAGATGATTATATTAATAAGGATGTGATTAAAAGTAAATCTACAATTTTTGGAGGGAAGTGAATTTTAATTCTTGATTTTGAAGTTTCGTCTGAGTATTGAATTTGTCTGTAAGACACAAAAAAGCCCGGATCATAAATGAGCCGGGCTTTTTAATTCGGTCTGTTTGGGTCTCAGCAGTAAATATCC
>CBDUUF010000351.1:0-2534 GCA_965370375.1 uncultured Desulfuromonadaceae bacterium | reverse complement strand
GTTACAGATGATCACAAGAAGCAGACCTCTCAAGGAAGAGAAGTGCCCACTGCCAAGTGAGCCGTTTCTTTTGGTTCGTTTTCTTTGGGGCTCTACAAAGAAAATGAACACGGCTGTCGGGCCGAGACCCGACGGTTTTGATTCCAAGTTTGCAAATATAACTCATCATAAATAATACGCGAGTATTATTTATCTTGATTCCTCAAATGAATAAACCAATAAGCCCCGGCAACAAAAACCACCCCACCAACAATATTCCCCAGTGTAACCGGAATCAGATTGTCGATCAGAAATGATGACCAGTTCAAACCTTCTGTGGTCAGTCCGGCTTCAGCCGAAAGCAGCAACCCTGTCGGGATAAAGTACATATTGGCCACGTTGTGCTCGAAGCCGCTGGTAACAAAAGCCATAATCGGGACATAGCAGGCGAGGATTTTGCCCGGGATATCCCGGGCGGCTGCGGCCATGAAAATTGCCAGACAGACCAGCCAGTTGCAGAGGATACCGCGGATAAAGGCGACGTCAAACGGCAGGTTTGTTTTGCTGGCGGCAATCTGAATGGCGCGCTCGCCAATATCTGCGGATAACACTTGGCTTTTGACCATCAGCCATGCAAAAACTAGTGATCAGATGAAATTTCCGAGCAGGACAATCCCCCAGATTTCCAGCAACTTACTCCATGGTATCTCACGTTGCAGGGCAGCTTTTGCCAGCATGGTGTTGCCGGTGAACAGCTCGGCGCCGCAGATCACGACCAGCATCAGTCCGAGTGAAAAAACACTGCCACCCAAAAGCCGGGCAATCCCCTGACCGACGTGTGTCGCCGCGTCATGTGTGACGACGGTAGCCAGTTGGGCACCGAAGGCGATATAGAAGCCGGCCAGCAGGCTGAGGACGATAGTGCTGGATAGTGGTTGATTTAATACGCGCCGACCGTGTGCGACAATTGCATCAGCTGCTTCAGGTGGCGTTAAAAATCGATTACTCATATTAATCCAGCCCCATCTCTTTAGCCAACGCAGTCCAGGCTGGCAGACTCCTTTCGATCACGGCATCGTCGATGCAATAAGCTATTCGGAAGAAGCCTGGTGTACCGAACCCGCTACCTGGAACCAGCAACAGGCCATGCTTCTGGGCTATTTTGACAAATTCAATGTCGTCTTTGATTGGTGAATGTGGGAAAAAGTAGAAGCCACCATCCGGTTTTACGGTTTTAAAGCCGATAGCAGTTAAGTGTTTGTAAAGCAGGTCACGCTTCAGACGGTAGGCGTCGATATCGACACTTATATCCTGCATGGTGCTGACCAGCCTCTGCATCAGAGCCGGAGCGTTAACAAAACCTAGCACCCGGTTACAGAAGACCGCTCCTTCCATAAACAGCTCGACGTCGCACATCTGCGGGTTGGCGGCCAGGTAACCGATCCGTTCGCCCGGCAGTGCCAGGTCCTTTGAGTGTGAGGTGACAATAACCGAGTTGTCGATACTGGCGAAGATTGATGGGACTTCAATACCGTAGGCGAGCCGTGCGTATGGTTCGTCGGAAATCACCGTGATTTCACGTCCAGTCTCCTTCTGTTTGCGGAGCAGCAGTTCTCCCAGAGCGTCCAGCGTCGCTTTCGGGTAGATAACCCCGGTCGGATTGTTCGGTGAATTAATGATCAAAGCCCGGGTTTTATTAGTGATAGCTGCTTCAATCGCTGGCAGATCCGGCTGGAATGTTTCAAGGTTGTTAAAGACCTCAACCGGGATGCCGCCATGATTGTCGATGTAGAATTTATACTCGACAAAAAATGGTGCCAGGATGATCACCTCATCCTGCGGTTCAAGGATTGTCTTCAATACAACATTGAGCGCACCACCGGCGCCGCAAGTCATGATAATATGTTTACCGGCGACGGCTTTGCCTGAAGTTCGCGCTAATCTTTTAGCGACAGCGTTCCGGGTTTCTTCGTAGCCGGCGTTGTTCATATAGCGATGCATGCCCGGTAGCGGGTTTTTAGCCAGTTCCAGCATTTTTTCATGCAGGGCAGCCGGTGGCTCGACAGACGGGTTACCGAGGGTGAAGTCGAACACATTTTCTGCACCGCGCTCGGCAATGAGTCGTGCGCCTTCTTCAAACATTTTGCGAATCCACGATGAGCGTTCGATGCTGGTCTGGATTTTACTGGCTATGGTCATTTGGCTCTCCTGTCAGGATTGAATATTCGCGCAGTTTAGCCGTCGATCTGGAGACGGTCAAGCCCTGCTTTAAAGGATTGTTTAAATGGATCGAACAGGTACCGAGTTTGCGCGTCGTTGTCGAGGCTCAATTCTCGGCACGGCTTTTGGTGATGCCTTAGGTCTGCCGGTCGAAGGGTTGACCGCTGCACAGATCAGGGCCGAGCATGGTGTGGTCGCTGACTATTTGCCGTTTGCCGCGGGTATTGGCCGTTATAGTGACGATACGCAGCTGACTCTGGCGACCGGTATCTCACTGGTTCGTCAGGGTGGACTCGATGCTGAAGACTGTGCGCGCAGCTGTGCTGAACTGTTTG
>CBDUUF010000350.1:0-2553 GCA_965370375.1 uncultured Desulfuromonadaceae bacterium | reverse complement strand
CCGCGCCGAGTCCCTTGAGTGGATTCACCAGTGCGCCGTTCAGCCGATCTTCAACGACCTCAAGGATTTCTACCGACGAGGTAAAGTTCTGTATGGCCGCATCGTATTGGCTATTGCCGTGTTGCACGATGCCAAGGTTGTTCAGTGCGCTTGCCGTTTCTCGGGATTGTGGCCCGTACACTCTAATGGCCATCTCTACAATTCGTTTCGCTGCGACATCGGCCTCATCGAGCGTACCTGCCTGTAGCAGACGCCGATAACGGGAGAATTCTTCGAGTAACTGATCTTCGGTCACCACATTGGGTTGTGGCAGAGGAGGTACAACTTCATCCGCGACCGGAACGGTCTGCTCCAGGGGGCCGACAATCTCCTCAGCGCGGCTGTCTTCGTCCTGAGACGTCGCTACCAGCGGCACCAGCATCAATGAAACAATTGCGGAATAGCGTATTTTGTCTGTCATGCTTTTGATTGTTTGATCCGGCATCAGGTCGTATCGACCCGGTTAATGTAAGACCGGATCTGACCGCATAAGTTCTCAAGTTTACGTTGTCGTCAGGGAGGACGCTAGAACGCCAGCCCCAATTGGCGTTTGGCCGGATGCAGGAATCTACTGCAATCGAGGCTCTGCTGATATGTGTCTGGCAAAAGACCCAGCTCTCGACTGGCTTTGGCGAAACGAGCTGCGAGCATTTTGGCGTAGGGACCGCGCCCGGTTTGTCGATGGCTGAATCGATGGTCGTAGGATTTTCCGCCGCTCGCTTGCCTGATCAGGCTCAGAACGCGTTCGGAACGGTCGGGGTAATGCTCCAGCAACCATTGTTCGAAAATTTCTTTGAGTTCCTGCGGCAAGCGCAGGAAAATATAATGTGCCTGAGTAGCGCCGGCCCTGGATGTTGCATGGAGAATTGTTTCGATTTCATTGTCGTTGATGGCCGGAATGATCGGCGCTATCAATACACTGACGTTTATGCCGGCCTCTGTCAGTTTGCGGATGGCTTTGAGCCTCGAAGCGGCGGCCGGCACCCGCGGCTCCATGACGCGTTTCAGGTCATCGTTCATTGTTGGAATGCTGATCGCGACTGAACACAGACGATCAGAGGCGAGGTCACCCAGCAGATCGATATCACGGCAAATCAGATGGCTCTTGGTAATGATATTGACCGGGTGTCGATATTCCGCAAATAGCTGCAGCAAAGCCCGGGTAATCATTAAGGTTTTTTCTGCGGGCTGGTAGGGATCCGTGTTGGCGCCGATGGTAATCGGCTTGCACTCATAGCCCGGTTTTTGCCATGCCTCCTGCAAGCGGGTGGAAGCATTCGGCTTGTAGAAGATCTGTGTCTCGAAGTCGAGTCCGGGAGAGAGATCGAGATAGCTGTGGCTTGGTCTTGCATAACAATAAACGCAGCCGTGTTCGCAACCCTGGTAGGGATTGATCGAGCGATCGAAAGGCACATCGGGTGAGGTGTTGGTGCTGATGATGCGGCCCGCTTGCATGGCTCTGAGCACCGTTTCCGGCGCGCAGCTTGTGCGTTGATCAGCTTCCTCAGCGTCTAGTTCGGTTGTCTGCCCCGCAAACCGGCTGTTGGGCGAGGACACCGCACCGCGTCCTTTGTGCGATCGTGTCACCATGATTTACTCCAGTACTGTATAAATACACAGTACTGCGCCCTGAACCGGCGGTCAATAGAGAGAAATGACACAAACTCTTGGATGAACCGGTGTCTGTGTGTAGTATGCGTCTGGCTTAAATAATTGGACCCATTCTATGAGAAATATCAAATACGCATCCATTGTCGCTTTGTTTATGGTCGGCACTGCCGCCTGGGCGGGAGAGGAAGCTTCGATGATGGACAAACCATCGTTTTCGGCCAGCCAGTCAATGGTCGTTTCGGCTTTGGTTGAGGCCATTGACCATGAAACCCGAGTCGTCACCTTGCGCAAATCGAACGGTGAAGCGATTACTTTCACAGCCAGCGAGGATGTGCGCAATCTGGCCCAGGTCAGTGTCGGTGATCACCTTGTTGCTGAATACGTGGAGACTGTGTCAATTGTAGTCATGGCAGCTGACGGTATTGAGGCCGATGCTGCTGAAGTTTCAGCGTTGGCTCGTGCTGAAGAAGGCGACATGCCGGGATTTGCTGCGATGGACGCGTTGGTCGTTACGGCAACGGTTGAAGAGATCAATCTTGAATTGAACACGTTCAAGCTAAAAGGACCGGACGGCGCAATTAACGAGTACACGGCCCGAAATCCGCAAAATCTGAAGCGTGCGGCTGTCGGCGATCTCGTTGTAATGACAGTTACCTCTGCGGTAGCTATCGTTGTTGAGGAAAAGGCGCCGGAATAAGAGACGCTACCCGCGATCGTCAAAATGGGCCCGAAAGGGCCCATTTTTTTGGGCTCTGGTTTTTCTGGTTCAGGTCTTAATTGAGAACCCGGTAGCCACGACCGCGCAGGCAGCGCTTGAAGACCTTCTGTTTTTCCCGATCCGCATCGAGACCGGATCGTGTTGCGCCATACAGCGCGCCGTTGGCCGATCCACAGCCGACGTCT
>CBDUUF010000349.1:0-2567 GCA_965370375.1 uncultured Desulfuromonadaceae bacterium | reverse complement strand
TTATCTGCAAAACGGAGGTTCAACAGATGTCCAACAAACGCCAAGAAGCACTCGACTACCACAGTTCCGGCCGAAAAGGCAAAATTGAAGTTATCACGACCAAACCTTGCGCAACAAGTCGAGATCTTTCTCTCGCCTACAGCCCGGGTGTTGCCGAGCCATGCCTTGAAATCGAGAAAAATCCGGAAGACGCTTATAAATATACCGCCAAAGGCAACCTGGTTGCCGTCGTCTCAAATGGCACCGCAGTCCTCGGTCTCGGCAATATCGGCGCGCTCGCCGGCAAACCGGTCATGGAAGGTAAAGGGGTCCTGTTTAAAAGCTTTGCCGATGTCGATGTGTTTGACATCGAACTTGACACCACGGACTCAGATGAACTGATTCGCACCGTCAAACTGCTCGAACCGACCTTCGGCGGCATCAACCTCGAGGACATCAAGGGGCCGGAGTGTTTCTATATCGAAGAAGAGCTGCAGAAGATCATGAACATCCCGGTCTTCCATGACGATCAGCATGGCACCGCTATCATCTCGGCCGCCGGCATGGTCAATGCTCTGGAAATCGTCGGCAAGAAAATTGAAGACGCCAAGATCGTCGTCAATGGTGCCGGTGCCGCCGGCATCGCCTGCGCCAACCTGGCGATCACCATGGGCATCGACAAGAACAACGTCATTCTCTGCGACACCAAGGGGGTTATTTACAAGGGTCGTAAAGAAGGGATGAATGAATACAAGGAACGTCTCGCCGCCGAAACCGATGACCGCACCCTCGAAGACGCCATGGTCGACGCTGACATTTTCTTCGGTGTCTCGGCCAAAGGAGCCGTCTCCCCGGAAATGCTCAAGACGATGGCCAAGGATCCGATCGTTTTCGCCATGGCCAACCCTGACCCGGAGATCACCCCGCCCGAGGCCAAAGCGGTGCGCGACGATGTCATCATCGGCACCGGCCGCAGTGATTACAACAACCAGGTCAACAACGTACTCTGCTTCCCGTTCCTGTTCCGCGGCGCACTCGATACCCATGCCAGTGCGATTAACGATGAAATGAAACTGGCAGCCGTCCACGCCCTGGCCAACCTGGCCAAAGAAGACGTGCCCGATTCAGTCCGCAAAGCCTATAGTGGCGAGGAGATCAGCTTTGGCCGCGAGTACATTATTCCGAAGCCATTCGACCCACGGGTTTTGCTGCATGTTGCTCCAGCCGTAGCCCAGGCAGCAATGGATTCCGGTGTCGCCCGGCGACCGATCGAGGATATGGACAAATACATTGAGCGCCTTGAGGCGATGCAGGGCCGCTCCAAAGAGATTATGCGTACCCTGATCAACAAGGCCAAGGCCAACCCGAAGCGGGTCGTCTTTCCGGAAGGCGAAGAGATCAAGATCCTGCGTGCTGCCCAGCAGTTGATTGACGAAAAAATTGCTATTCCGATCCTGCTCGGCCCGGAAAAAGAAATCCGTAGCCGGATCAAGGAGAACGGCCTCGAACTCAATGGTGTAGAAATTATTGACCCGGAGCAGGCCGATGTTCGCAAGGACTATATCGACGCGCTGTTTAAACTACGTCAGCGTAGTGGTATCACCCGCGCCGAAGCCAAGCGGATGATCAAGAAAGATCGTAACTACTTTGGCGCTATGATGGTTCAGTCCGGCGATGCCGATGCGTTGTTGGCCGGCATCAACCATCACTACCCGGAGACAATCCGTCCGGCGCTGGAAATTATTGGCAAAAAAGAGGGTCTGTCCAAAGTCCACGGCATGTATATGCTGGTGTTCAAGAAAGAAGTTGTATTCTGCGCCGACACCACCGTGACCATCGAGCCGACCGCTGAAGAATTGGCCGAGACCGCGATTCTGACCGCTGAGCAGGCCGCGCATTTTGATATAGAGCCGAAAGTAGCGATGCTCTCCTTCTCCAACTTCGGCAGCGCCAGTCACCCGCTGACCACTAAGGTTAAAAAAGCGACGGCATTGGTCAAGGCCCAGGCGCCAGGCCTGATTGTCGACGGTGAAATTCAGGCCAACGTCGCCCTCGATCCGGATCTTTCCGAAGCACAATACCCGTTCTCACAGCTCAAAGGTGATGCCAACTGCCTGATCTTCCCGGATCTGCAATCCGGCAACATTTCGTATAAATTGCTGAGCAAGCTGGGTGGTGCTGACTCGGTCGGACCGATCCTGATGGGGATGAAGAAGCCGGTACATGTGCTGCAGCGTGGCGATGATGTCGCTGACGTCGTCAACATGGCCGCCGTGGCGGTGGTTGATGCCCAGCAATCGTGCGCTGAGGAATAATATTCAATTACACAAATTACTTATGGGGTCCGCATGCGGGCCCCTTTTTTTGTGTTTCTGCCCTTTTCCGCCGCCGGCAATCCTGTTATGATGAGCCCGATTTTGAATCGGGAGAATAATTCATGAAATATATCAGTACCCGTGGGCAAGTTCGCGGAATAAGTTTTAAAGATGCGGTAATGATGGGTCTGGCCGACGATGGCGGATTGTTGATCCCGGAAGAGATTCCAGCATTGACAGCAGGTGATCTGGCCGCACTCGAGATGCTCGATT
>CBDUUF010000348.1:0-2584 GCA_965370375.1 uncultured Desulfuromonadaceae bacterium | reverse complement strand
CTCCAGCGCTGCGGGCGGTAGAACTTGGCGATCAGCGGCTCACCCTCTTCGATGCCGACCTGATAGACCCGGTTTTCGTAGCTGTTCAACGTCAGAGTTCGGCAATCACAGAGGTAGCCGCGACTCTCGATCGCGTCCATGATGAATTCCGGGGTCAGTTTTTCAAACACATGCTTGTCAATATTCATATCAGTATCAATTCACCATATAAATCGCGTTTAATTCCTAACAGTGTATGGCAGCCTCCGCAAACTGGCAAGAAGATCATTTTACACACCACAAACAACCGCCTGTATCAAAAATGTAATCGCCTGTAATCATTCAGATAAGACCAGACATCTAGCCAAACGTGACGCGATGTCGAATGCAAACCTGTGACGAGCGGAGTAGGCTTTTCACAACACCACAAAACAACCACTAGCGGATGGAAGGAGGACAATATGAAAGCACTCATTTACACCTTTCTGGCACTCTTCATCTCGGCTTCGATACCGGTCGACGCAATCGCCTCCCGTGGCGACCGGCATGAACGCCGGTCGGCAACCTACAGCGAGAACACCGATCATAATCGGTATGAGAAAAGACACCACAACAAGAAGCACTACCGCAAACATCACCGTAAAACCAGACATATAAGACCTCAGCACTGGCGTCCCACCCAACGAGTGCAATATGTACCAGCGCCTGTTTATCGAAGCTATATTGCACCTTCCGGCTACTTTTTTACCACAGCTCCGGGGGTGACCTTCTACTTCAGTTGGTAACAACCGTTATACTGCCCTCACCCCTCGCTCTACCCGGCTGCCGTCTGCAGGTTGATGGATAATCCAACACCCGCCTAGACGACAGCCGGTTTTTATTCTATAACAAAAGAATCAATAAATTTTCAACTGGAGGAATTAATGGCAGACACTGAGCTAAAAAAAGTCTTACTGGTCGACGATGTTGAATTCATCACTGATGTTATGACCGGATACCTGAAACGCTCGCCGGTCGAAATAATTACTGCCAGCAACGGCAAACAGGCGATCGACCAGGCGCTGTTGCACTGGCCGGACCTGATAATCATGGATGTTTCAATGCCGGAGATGGGTGGCGCTGAAGCTTGCGGTGAGCTAAAAAGACACCCGAAACTTAAAGACACTCCGATCCTGCTGATCTTCGACCCGGAACGCGACCCGGCTGCGACTGAGCTGAAAAAATGCGGCTGCGATGACACCATAGAAAAACCCTTGGCACGAGAAAATTTCCTCACCACCACCCACCGCCACTTGTTTCACCTCGACCGTCTGGAGCGCCGCGCACCATGCCAGATGACAATCGACTTCACCATCGGCGGTGAAACTCGACAAGGCCTCGGCGTCGACATCAGTCGCAACGGTCTGTACATCGAGTTCCGTGATCCGATCGCCAGAAAAGAGAATGTCGATGTCACCTTTCTACTGGCCACCGTCAGTGAAAAGCCGATAGTAGCCAAAGGAAGGATTGTCTGGATCAATCAAGGCCACCCGCGGCCCAATCTCAGTGTGGTTCAGGGGTTCGGTATTGAATTCCAGATTGTCAGTGAAGAAGCACGCGCTATTATTGACCGTTATCTGGAAGAGAATTGAGAAAAACACCGCGGCTTGGCATCCGGGTATTCCCATCCCGCCTCCGAGCCGCTGTGTTGCTCATTGCCCTGGCGGCCCTGCTCGGGAGTATGAAGATGACTGGAGCCCTGGAACAACGTCTGCTCTACTTTCCTGACTCTCAAATCGTCGCTACACCGGCGATTTTCGACCTCCTGTATGAGGAGGTCACACTCACCACCACTGATAACGTTAAACTACACGGCTGGTTTGTCCCTGGTGAAGAAGGGAAACCGGTCGTGTTGTTTTTTCACGGCAATGCCGGCAATATATCGCACCGTCTCGACAACATCCGCCTGTTGCACAAGCTCGGTGTCGCTGTGCTTATTTTCGATTATAGGGGGTTCGGCAAAAGCCAGGGCACACCGAGTGAGGCTGGTCTGACCCGGGATGCACTCGCCGCTCTGGACTGGCTGCACAACCAGGACTGGGAAAACGACCAGATCGTCTACTTTGGCCGCTCGCTCGGCGCCGGGGTGGCGGTCAACCTTGCCGACCGGCAGAAACCAGCCAAGCTGATACTAGAAACACCCTTCACTTCGGTTCGAGCCATGGGTCGGCAGCATTACCCGCTGCTCAGTATGACTCTCGGCTGGATGATCCGTGACCGGTTTGACAGTCTCGAAAAAATTAGTCAGTCCAACATGCCGCTATTGGTCTTTCAGGGTGATCGGGATTCTATAGTGCCGGAAGCGATGGCTAGAGAGTTGTTTGCTGCGGCCAATGAACCGAAAATATTTCATCTGATTCAGGGTGCGGATCATAATAATACTTATGAACGAGGTGGGGATGTTTACTGGCAGGAATGGCGGAGTTTTTTATTTGGTGGAAAATGAATAGACCGAAGTAAGACATAGACCGTCGGGACGCGCCCCGACAAGCGCCTTACTTTTTGTCTAAGCGCCAACAAAAAGTAAGGAACAAGATGGGTGGGCATCTCGATCTTTGTTGTAGGG
>CBDUUF010000347.1:0-2600 GCA_965370375.1 uncultured Desulfuromonadaceae bacterium | reverse complement strand
ACGACAATCGACACATCACCCGGATCGATCGGCTGATCATCCGGATGCCGGGACGAGGTCTCAAACCGCTTGAGTCGGCTCTGCCAGCGCTCATACAGTCGGTGTGAAGCGTTGTTGATCGGTGCCGCTATAACAAAGCTGATCGCAAGAGCAATGGCAACCACCACCAGCCAATCGCCGGACAACCAACCGGAACTGACGGCAATAGCGCCGACAATCAGGCCAAACTCGCTGTAATTGGCCAGGCTGAACGATGCGAGGATCGAGGAGCGGCTGCGCAGACGAAACCGGGTCAGTAACAGGAAATACAGCCCGGTCTTGAACGGGATCAACAATACCAGCAACAGGGCGGTACCAACGGCCGCCATACTCGGCGTACCGGAAAGCCCGACACTCAGGAAGAAGCCGACCAGCAGCAGATCCTTGAAGCCGAGCAGCGATTTTGACAGCTCAGAAGCCCGCGCGTTGCCGGCCAGCACAATCCCGAGAATCAACGCCCCGAGATCGCCCTTGAGGCCGACCAGCTCGAAACCGCCATAACCGACGACCAGCGCGAGGAAGAAACCGCAGAGAACCAGCAGTTCGCCGTGACCACAACGATTGAGCAGACGAAACAGTAATGGTCTTATTACCCAGAGTACCGGGGGAATAGCCAACGCCCAGAGTGAAGGGGTCTTGCCGGCAGAGACCGTGAGAAACAGCACGGCAAAGATATCCTGCATAATCAGGATGCCGATCGCCACCATCCCGTGCAGGGCGGTCATCTCACCCTTGTCTTCCAGAACCTTAACCGCAAATACGGTACTGGAAAAACTCAGAGCAAAGGCGAGCAGCAGAGCGACACCCGGTTCAATACCGGCAAACAGGCCGAGGCCTAAAGAACTGGCAGCGAGTATTGCCAGCGTGGTCATCAGTACGGTGAGCAGCAGATGCAAGGTGGCGCCGGCCCAGACCTCGGCCCGCAGCAGGGTGCGAATATCCAGCTTCAGACCGATACTGAACAACAACAGGGTGACACCGAGATCGGCCAGGGTCAGGATGGTTTCGCCGGCAACAACGCCGAGCGCATTCAGGACAAAACCGGCGACCAGAAAGCCGACTAAAGGCGGGAGACCTACTTGCCGAACCAGATATCCACAACCGAAGGCAATTGTTAACCAGAGTGGATCCATGCATCCCCCAAATTAATAGCTATAACATTACGACAAAATTACCATAATTCAAGACCACCACTAATATTGTAGCTTTAGCAACCGCAGCCACAATTGTGGCAGACCGTTTTATTCTCCGCTGCCGGTTCAATGGTCTCCGGTGCGAAAACAATCCGGTTAATACCCCGCTTAATGTCAGCGAGAGGGTCACAAGCGGCGCTGGCGCCGATAACATGCCCCAGACAGGGGTTACCAAGTGCTGAACCGGTAGCACGCAAACGTATAGCATTCAGCAAGTCGCCATAACCACGCACATCGACCGACTGCTCGTCGTCGACCTGCAAGCCGACTTGCCAGTCGAACTGCCGAAATTCTTCGTTCAGATCCTCGGTCAGCGTACGAATAGCCGCCATATCGAGATCCTGTCGCCAATCCGAGCGCAGGAAATTACGTTTATAAACTACTATATTGATCGTTTTATCCATAATCGCGGCTACTGCGGGGTTGCTATACTGACACCCGGCGTAGACTTCACTTTCATGTCCTTGTTTATGGCTACCCGCACCAGTTTCGCTTGCATCTTGCCGGCAACACCCGGCCGCAACCAGACCAGCGAGACTGCAGTTCCGACCCTGCCCCAGAGATACTTTCTGGTCACCAGATCGAAATCACTCCCCTGCATTTTAAGGCCACTGACTTCGATAATAACGTCGCCCGGAAGCATCCCCCCCTGCTCGGCCGGTGAACCGGCGATCACATGCAGAACGGAAAGATCACCGGTGGAGAGTGGTACTACCTGCACACCGATGCCACCAAATTTATCCGCAGCCATGCCCGACTGTGCCATAAACAATAAAGCAACCAGCCATAAACCAATAAACAGCCGGTGCATCATGCTGAGGTTATCCATGAAATATCAGCGCTCCCAGCACGTAAAACCTCGATTTTATCATTAATCAAACTGATCACGGTCGATGGATCGCCGAGCATAACTCCGCCATCGACGACCATATCAAGCGAACGACCGAACTTGGCATCGATATCATGCGGATCAACCAGCGGTTCTTCCCCGGTTTCATTTACACTGGTTGTGACCAGAGGATGGCCGAGTTCGTGGACGATAGCCAAAGCGATCGGATTAGCCGGGATCCGGATGCCGACCGTCTTCTGCCGGGTAACCAGCAGATTCGGCACCTGACGCGTCGCATCGAGGACAAAAGTATAAGGCCCAGGCAGGTGGCGTTTCATAATCCGGTAAGCAAAATTGCTGACCTGACAGTAATTGGCAACATCCGACATATCGTAGCAGATAAAAGAGAATGGTTTGCGGGCATCACGCTGTTTAAGCTGGTAGAGGCGCTTGATCCCTTTACTGTTGAAAATATTGCAACCGAGGCCGTAGATAGTATCGGTCGGATAGGCGATCACATTCCCCTGCCGGAGACCCTC
>CBDUUF010000346.1:0-2613 GCA_965370375.1 uncultured Desulfuromonadaceae bacterium | reverse complement strand
TTACAATCTTGACCGTGGAAAAGACATATTCCGCCAGCAGTGACTCTCAAGAGTCGGCCTGATTCATGGCATCATATTTTGCTGCCATCGCCCCGAGATAACGCGAACCGATCTGTTCACTCGCCAGCGCCCGCTTGACCGGTGGCAACCTGAGAATCGCCCCGGTGACCGCAGCCAGGGCACGATGACTGAACAGAACCTGGTTGTCGAATAGCAGGTGCTGCAACTTGCCTCGTTCAATCGCCATCAGCACTGCCTTGTGCACCGAATTAACCGGAGTGATGACCCGTTGTGGCCGAACCTGCAGAGCCAGAGCCTGTCGAGGACAGTTGCGCACACAAACCCCGCAACCGAGGCAGTTCTGTTCCTCCACGACCGCCATCTTGCGGCCTTGGCCACGCTCACCTTCGGTCTCCAGTGTGATCACTCCAACCGGACATACCGGGAGACAAAGACCACAGCCACTACAGTTGTCGGCCACCTTCGGCACGTAATTGCTGGGATGTACCGCCTGCGTAAAACCGAACCGGCGGGCCGCAATCATCGCCTCGCAGCAGCATGGACAACAATTACAGATAAAACCGACCCGCTGCTGGACGTTCTCACCAAATTGAACAAGATTCTGCTCCCTCGCCTTGTGCAGTAGCTCCTGACATTCACCCTTCTCGACTCGACGGGCATTGCCGTTTCGAATCAACGACGAGGCAATGTTGCCAAACGTCATACAAATATCGAGGTCAGCCTGGCAGGCGGTGTCAACATGCATCTTTTTGTGCCGACAGTAACAGAGACCAACGCCGATGTCGCTGGCCGACTCAATAACTTCGGTCGCCTTTTCATAATCAAGAACATGCAGAGACGATTCGCTGCCGAGGGTATCTTCCTGAACAAAAACCCGGCCGAGCGGAGTGTTGCCGTCGGTAAACAGGGCAGCGACAAAATCATCACTGTTGGTGATGTATTCTTCGTACAATCCGGCCAACTTTTTCTGGTCGATATCGTCGCGGTAACGCATCAGGGCAAATTCGAAAAAACCAGCCATCGGCGGTGGCAAAACGTATTCCGTCTTCTTGCCATCCAACTGCATATCGACCAGCAACGCCCGGGAAGCAAGTTGCTCCAGCACCTGTTCACTCTCTGCCAGTGACAACCGCCACGCCTTTGCCGCCTGCTCTGCGGTAAAAGGCCGCAGCGGCAACTTCGCCACCAGCTCAGCTTCCCGGCCGGTGAACAACATAGCGAGAATCTCATAGAGTAGCTGAGCTTCAGGTGCCCCCTGAGACGCCTTGTTCAAGCGTCGGATCAGAGAGCTATAACTGCCGCGTGCCGTATGATGTGCCATGCTTAACCTGCCTATGCTGTTTGGTTATTATGTCCAGAGACCAGCCACCGCATAACCACAGAGCGAACAACAACCAGCGACGAGCACATTTTCCGAGAGTTGGAAACCGTGCCTGTGGATCAGGCGCACACCGCAGTCCGGGCAAAATGTCGATTCGCCATCGGCATCATACAGATTGCCAGTATAGATATATTTAAGTCCGGCCTGTACACCGATTTCCCGGGCACGATGCAGCGTCGCCATCGAAGTCGGCGGCACATCCAGCATCTTGTACGCCGGGAAAAAGGCGGTCACATGCCACGGCGTCTCGGCACCAAGCTCAGCAACAATAAATTCGGCCAGTTGCTTCAACTCGTCAGCATCATCGTTCTGGCCGGTAATCAGCAAGGTGGTCACTTCGAGCCAGATGCCGAGGCGACGATACTCGCGCAAGGTTTCCAGCACCCCTTGCAGCGAGGCCCCGGTGCACTTCCGATAAAAAGCATCGGAAAAACCTTTCAGATCGACATTAGCCGCATCAAGAAACGGTGCAATCTCCGCAAGTGGTTCGGGACTGGTGTAACCATTACTGACAAAAATATTTTTCAACCCGGCCGCGTGAGCCAGTTTGGCGGTATCGTAGGCGTATTCATAATAGATAGTCGGTTCGGTGTAGGTATAGGCGATGCTCTGGCAACCGCTGGCGAGCGCGGCCTCAACAATTTGTTCCGGACTCAGCGCTTCCCCGGGAATCTGCTCATGCTCGTGCGGCCATTGGGATATATCGGCATTCTGGCAATGCAGACAGCGAAAATTACAGCCGACCGTGGCGATCGAATAGCTCTTTGAACCGGGCAGCAGATGGAACAACGGTTTTTTCTCAATCGGATCGACGTTGGTCGCTATTGCCCGACCATAGACCAGTGAGTAGAGGACACCGCCATCGTTAGCCCGAACTCCGCAAATGCCGCGCCCTCCGTCGGCGATCCGGCAATTAAAGCGACAGAGGTGGCACTGGACGAATTTATTGTCTTTTGCTTCCCAGAATTTGGCTTCGTGCATGGCTATAATTCCCCGTTAGTTTATATGGGAAATTATAGCAGATTAGATGCTGAAGAGAAGAGATGAAGTCTGATCGGAATAACCAACGACAGACCTGGCTTAACCACGAAGAACACGAAGGGCACGAAAATAAAACAAAAAAGCTGAGGTAACACCGGCGGGTCGCGTCCCGCCAAACGCCTTACTTTTTGTCTAAGCGGCAACAAAAAGTAAGCAAAAAATGCCTTTAT
>CBDUUF010000345.1:0-2623 GCA_965370375.1 uncultured Desulfuromonadaceae bacterium | reverse complement strand
CTTTTTATCATCCGGAAAACCGGGGGCATTTTGGTCTGGCCTCCGAGTACTACTGTCACTTTACTTCGCCTATCCGGCGCTACCCGGACCTGCTGGTGCACCGAATGTTGAAAAAGAAGATTGCCGGTGTAGACAGCGCAGCACTTGTCTTGCAGACAAAGAAGAAATTTCAAATTATTGCCGAGCAGACTTCGAAGGCTGAACGCCGCGCGATCACTGCCGAAAGAGATGCTTCGGCTATGAAGACCTGCCAGTTCATGGTACAACATGTCGGTGAGACACATAGTGGACATGTTACCAGTGTGCATACGTTCGGTTTTTTTGTCGAACTAGACGAAATCTTCGTTGAAGGGCTGGTCCATGTTTCTTCGCTGGCCGACACCTATTATCGTTTTGATGATGAGACAGGCCGGTTGATCGGTGAGGGGAACAATGTAGTCTATGAAATCGGGACGCCGGTCACAGTAGTTGTCCGGGATGTCAACGTGCAACGTCGGGAGATTGATCTCTGTCTGCAACAAAAGCCTGACGCATTGCGGGTGCCATCTTTCAAAAAGATGCGAAAGCGAAAAAAGTGATGCAGGTCATCAAGGAATTTCAAAATCTTTCCAGCCTTTCCCCTGGAGCTGTTGCGACAATTGGCAACTTTGATGGTGTCCATCTGGGACATCGGGAAATTTTCCGGCGAGTTGTTTCTGAAGCAAGTCGCCGGAACTGTTCGTCGATGGTGGTGACCTTTGTACCGCATCCGATGAAAGTTCTCGATCCGGAAAAGGCGCCACGTCTACTCAACACCTATGCTGAAAAAGAGCGACTTATTGCCGCTTCTTGTGTCGACAGCCTGGTTGAAATACCATTTGATTCGCGTGTTGCTGCAATGTCTCCCACTTTGTTCGTGCAAGAAATCATGGTCGAGAAGTTGAATATTACCCATCTTGTCGTCGGTTACGATTATTCTTTTGGTCGTGATCGAACTGGTGACGCCAACTTTTTGACCGCAATCGGCACCGAACTGGGCTTTACGGTCGAAACAGTCGGTCCGGTGTTGCGTGATGCGCAAATTTCGAGTTCAACTTTGATTCGTAAGTTGCTTTCAGCTGGCGATGTTTCGGCAGTTGTCGGGCCGCTCGGTCGTAATTTTACGCTTGAAGGCCGGGTTGTTAAAGGGGTCGGTCGCGGCAAGGGCCTAGGCTTTCCTACCGCCAATTTACTCACCGACAAAGAGATTCTTCCCCGTCCGGGAGTGTACGCTGTAAAAGTTCGTTATCGTGATGAGCTACATGATGCCGTAATGAATATTGGTTTTAACCCAACCTTCGGCACTGAACGTATCTCACTTGAGGTACACCTGCTCGATTTTTCCGCGGATCTTTACGATGAAACACTCAGGGTGTATTTTGTTGAACGTTTGCGTGATGAAAAGGTGTTTGCATCAGTCGGGCAATTGATTAAAGCGATTACTGATGATATAGGGTGTGCGCGCGATATTTTGCATCGAAACAAGGTGGTTGTTTACCATGAGTATCTCGACTGTGGCGCAGAACCTTCTGAGGAATAGTTATTCGCAATGATAAGTGGCAGAACACAACTCCTGGGGATTTTCGGCGACCCTGTTGCACACTCACTCTCCCCGAAAATGCAGAATGCGGCTCTGGCGACGTCCGGGATTGATGCAGTATATCTTCCGTTTCAGGTCCATCCTGAACAGCTGCCGTCGGCTGTTGACTCAATCAGAACGTTCAATATGGTTGGTGTTAATGTGACGGTACCTCACAAAGAGCGGATCATGCCGTTGCTGGATGAGATTGATGCAACTGCGGCTTTGATTGGTGCTGTTAATACAGTGGTCAACCGCCAGGGCTATCTGATCGGTTTTAATACCGATACGCCTGGTTTTTTGACCAGCCTGCGCGATGATTTACACATCGAACCGCGGGGGAAGCAAGTTGTAATTATAGGAGCTGGTGGTGCGTCTCGAGCTGCTATCGCTGCTGTGGCGGGCTGTGGTGCGTTGAAAATAATTTTAGCCAATCGCACTAAAGAGAAGGCTGAAGTTTTGGCATGTGAGATGCAGAGTCATTTCCCTGAAATAGTGATTCTGGCAGCCGGTTTGTCCGAGGCTGAGTTGGCTGTCAGTCTATCCTCTGCCGATCTATTGGTTAATACGACATCGGTCGGTCTGTCCGGTGAAAGCTTCCCGGAGTTTGTTGTCGATAAATTGGCTGATAGCGCAGCCGTTTACGACATGATTTATGCTGAGAGCCCGACGCCGTTTATCAAGTCTGCCAAGCATCGCGGTCTATCCTGTGTCGATGGTCGTGGCATGTTGGTTGCGCAGGGCGAAGCTGCCTTTTTTAAATGGTTCGGTGTGGAACCGGAAGCGGGCGTGATGCGTTCGCAGGTTATTGATAAATAACTAATATATTGAATGCCTTAGCTTGACAGTTTTTTTGCCATTCTATAGAATCGCAGAGGTAGCTAGTGCCCATCCGAAAAACGCTGGATGGGTGTAGTGGACGTTTCGGGTTTGGAAATTAGTAATTTTTTGCAAGGTCAAGGAAATCAAATATTTGAGCGGAGGCGTAGTACTTTACGCCGCACAATCAAAGGTGCAGATTGACGC
>CBDUUF010000344.1:0-2630 GCA_965370375.1 uncultured Desulfuromonadaceae bacterium | reverse complement strand
AAGTGGCAACCGAGTTCTTCAACTGCCTGTTGTTGCTCGGCATCGATTTTGGCACTCATCAACGCCTTGTTTTCAACCGGCAACTTACAACCATTGTCTCGCTGTAGGCGCAATAGATCAATGCCATTCATCTTCGGCATCATGATGTCGGAGATAATGACGTCGGCACAAGGAAATTCCTGTGGACACAGATGTTGTTGTTGGTAAACGTGACAGTAGGATGGATCATGGAAGGTCTGAACACAATGACCTTTGCCAGAGAGTACCAGATCAAATAGTCTGGTAATTGACGGGTCATCATCGAAAACAAAAATCCGGAGTGATTTGCCCTGTTGCATATTCCCCCCCCAGTTGTTTCTTTATTCAATGTCTCAACAAATTACCATAAACGTTATTTAAATACAATAAAGAAGGTTAATGTTGTTCAATATCCTTTTTATCAATAAATCCGATTTTGGTTTGCTAAAGTTTTTTGTCCCGCAGACTCAAGGCTTAATTATTCCATCGGCGCTCTGCATGGCGGTGGCTATCTCCAGCATATTGGTTGTTCGACCGGCAGACTGTTTATCCTGGAGATGGAAGAATTCCAGGCAGAGACCACAGGCGGCGATGTCGATCCCCATACAGCCGATTTTATCAAATACTTCGAGCAGCTCCGACCCTGCACAGACCAGCTTGACTCCGGCGTTGACCAGGTAGATGGCTTCCGGCAGATCAGACATTTCGGTCAGAGTAATCAGGTAGTTTTTAAGTAGCAGGCGTCCGAGTTCATCGTCGCCGCTGCCCATGGTTTCAGAGTCGATAAAGACGATAGTGCGCCGGGTCACGGCTTGTTCGTTACTCATATTTTGTGCGCTGCTGGGAGTCAGGATGACATGAAAACTGTCGCCGTCCTGGGTGGATTGCGCGGAATAGTTCATGCTCTCGGCCAGACGGGTGAGGTTGTCGCGAGCGGTTTCGTCGCTGACTAATACTGTCAAATGGATACCGGGTTCGTCGAGCAGCACCTTGCGACTCTGGATCACCGGATGTGGACATTGCAGGTTGCGTAAATCGAGGGTTTTCATCTGTTTCTCCAATTCATTTAAATATGCTCGGTATCGTAGCTTGTTGTCAGCTCTGATGCAAGCTTGCTGCGCTTGACTTTGACCTGATGGCGTGGCTAAATTGGCGCTCAGCCTCTGGAGAAAACATGACAGAAAAGCAAGAGTATAAAACCCGACAGATTCAGGTCGGTCAGCTGGCCGTCGGTGGCGGTGCACCGGTCAGTGTGCAGTCGATGTGTAACACTGATACCCGCGATGTGCTGGTAACCTTGCAGCAGATCTCCGACCTGGTTGCGGCCGGTTGCGAGATTGTTCGCTGCGCCGTACCTGACGCGGCGGCCGCCGTAGCGCTTGGCGCAATCCGTAAAGACTGTCCTATCCCGTTGATTGCTGATATCCATTTTGATCACAAATTAGCTCTGGCCGCAATCGAAGCCGGAGTCGATGGTTTACGAATAAATCCGGGCAACATTGGTGGCCGGAACAAGGTGCGCGAAGTCGTGACCGCCTGTGCTGAGCGGCAGGTGCCGATCCGTATCGGCGTCAACTCCGGTTCGCTGGAAAAGGAGCTGTTGCGCAAGTATGGCCATCCGACTGCTGAAGCGATGGTCGAAAGTGCCCTCGGGCATATCCGGCTCCTCGAAGACCTTAATTACGATCTGATCAAGGTCAGCCTGAAGTCATCGGATGTACGGCGTACGGTCACCGCTTACCGCCGGTTGGCCGAGCAGGTTGATTATCCGTTGCATGTCGGCATCACCGAAGCCGGCACCACCTGGGCCGGTACCATCAAGAGTGCGGTTGGACTCGGCGCTTTGCTGATCGATGGCATCGGTGACACCTTGCGGGTTTCGTTGACCGGAGATCCGGTCGAAGAGGTTAAGGTCGGCTGGGAGATTCTCAAGTCCCTCGGTCTGCGCGAGAAGGGGCCGGAGTTTGTCAGCTGCCCGACCTGTGGCCGCTGTGAAATCGATCTGATTTCGGTTGCCGAGGAGGTTGAACGGCAGCTGCATGACCTGCCGAAGAAGCTGACGGTGGCGGTTATGGGTTGTGTGGTTAATGGTCCGGGTGAAGCGCGTGAGGCCGATGTCGGCATCGCCGGCGGCCAGGGTGAAGGGTTGCTGTTTCGCAAGGGTAAGATCGTCGGCAAGGTGCCGCAGGACAAAATGGTCGAAGCGCTGGTCGATGCAGCGCGTAAGCTGGCGGAGGAAGAGGATGAGTGAATTGACGATCAAACAGATACTGGCGGCTGAAGGTCCGATGGCCGAGCTAGTGGTGCAGGGCTGGGTGCGGACCGTGCGCCGTGGCAAGGGTGTCGCTTTTGTCGCCTTGAATGATGGTTCGTGTATGGACTCGCTGCAGATAGTGGTTGCTCCCGATAAGCCGGGCTGTGAGTCGATTGCTGAAGTTGGCACCGGTGCTAGTCTGCAGGTAAACGGCGAACTGGTCGCTTCACCGGCCGCCGGGCAGAGCTGGGAGATGCAGGCCACTGAAGTTCTGCTGGTCGGCGCATCTGACGGCGACTATCCGTTGCAGAAGAAGCGCCACAGTCTGGAGTTTATGCGGACGATTGCCCACCTGCGG
>CBDUUF010000343.1:0-2631 GCA_965370375.1 uncultured Desulfuromonadaceae bacterium | reverse complement strand
TTCGAAAGTGATTGCGAAGCGATATCCCCAGTTGACTTGAGGCCAGATGTCCATTTTCAGGCTCGGAGCCAGGCCGGTTCTATCAGGTTTACACTTCACATCATACAGACCGTAAAAAGTTTTATCTCGCTGCTCAATCGCGATAACGGCGGCCTGTTCAAGTTCCTGACAGAGTTCAGCCTGAGGCATACCTTGTTTATAGGCAATGGCATTGTATGTCTCGACAAACTCTCCGAGTTTGTACGCGTCACTTCTGTGCAAATTCAGGATCCAATCGAAATCAGTGCCGTCGGCCAGAATAGATACGGTTGTTTCCCCGACCTGTTCAACCCGGTCTTGCCATGCTCCTTGGAACCCGGACAGTAATGCGGCAACGGTTAGTACCAACAGGGTTTGTGTCAGGAATTTCATCTAATCGCTCCTTTTAATTATAGTCAGTTAAAATCCTGAATAAACTATAACAGACTATTAAGGTTATTGATTACTTTACTGGTCAGTTTAGAGGCAATCTCCGGAAATCTCCGGAAACAGCGACGAAGCAGGATGGATGGTGATATAATTCCAAAACAGATTAAAAACTTTATTCTTAGCGAAAGGATTTTTCCGTGCGTGTTGAAAGTGATCTGAAGTTAGGCTTCAAAGATGTTTTGATCAGGCCCAAACGTTCCACCCTGAAAAGCCGCTCACTGGTTGAGTTGCAGCGGAGCTACACCTTCCTGCACAGTCGGAAGGTGTGGACCGGTGTGCCGGTGATTGCCGCCAATATGGATACGGTCGGCACCTTTGCGGTTGCCGAAGTGCTGGCTGAGCATGACATGCTTTGTGCCATTCATAAACATTATGGCCTGGAAGATTGGGCTGACTTTCTCGATCGCAAGGATGAATCGATTTACGAGCGAATCATGGTCAGTTCCGGAGTTTCCGATGCAGATTTTGAAAAACTGCACCTGATTCTGGAGAAGTTCCCAAAACTCAATTTTATCTGTATCGATGTGGCTAATGGCTATGCTGAAGCGTTTGTCGAATTCGTCATCCGGGTGCGCCAGGCTTATCCGGACAAGACTATCGTTGCCGGCAATGTGGTGACCGGAGAAATGGTTGAGGAATTGCTCCTCTCCGGGGCCGATATTGTCAAGGTTGGAATCGGGCCGGGCTCGGTCTGTACTACCAGGGTTAAGACCGGTGTCGGTTACCCGCAGCTGTCGGCGGTGATTGAATGCGCCGACGCCGCCCACGGTCTCGGCGGTCGGATCATCTCCGATGGCGGCTGCACCTGCGCCGGTGATGTGGCCAAGGCGTTTGGTGGTGGCGCCGATTTTGTCATGCTCGGCGGGATGCTGGCAGGTCACGATGAGAGTGGCGGTGAGATTGTCGAGCGGGACGGCAAGCAGTACCGCCTCTACTACGGTATGAGTTCGACCACCGCCATGGAGAAGCATGCCGGTGGGGTGGCCGACTATCGTTCTTCCGAAGGTAAGACGGTCGAGGTGCCATACCGCGGACCGCTCGAAGCGACGGTCAGGGATATTCTCGGCGGCCTCCGCTCCACCTGTACCTATGTCGGCGCCTCGGCGTTGAAGGAGTTGACCAAACGGACAACATTCATAAGGGTGATGGAGCAGGAGAATCGGGAATTCTCCTGATTTTAATGGTAACTATGAAGTGTTTTAAAAGGTTGTCATTCCCGAGGGTGTAATCGGGAATCCAGTCCTTAAAACCATGGATCCCCGATAGAATCATTCGGGGATGACAGGCGTTTTTTTGTCTATGGGGTTTTATCTTAAACAGATTTGCAAAAGCATCAAGTAATCAGGGATGACTTATGTGTCAATAGAGTATTGTCCATTGTCCAGATTTGCTACTCATCCTCTGTTTGACTAGGCATAACTACATCTTCCCCGTCTGTTTCCAGATCATCCGCCGGTTTTTTTCTTCGATGGCCCGGTTTGACCAGAATTTCCAAATAAAACGATTCGAACTGTTTTTCTTCGGCCAGAGAAATAGACTTGTTAATGGCGGACAGATGAATAACTTCACTACTCGCTGCATCGGCACCGAACCGGCAGTCAAAATCCCAAAAATCTACGTCGGGGGGGAGTGACTTTCTCCGTTCCCGCTTTATATATTTTTTCACTTCATATTTGATGGCTTCAACAAGGCGTGGAACTTTGATTTTTGGATGGGTCATTTTAAAGGTTTTTTTCATAGTGTTTCCATATAAGTGTGATTAGTGTTGTTAAAAGCAAACTTCAAGTGGTGTCAGGTTGTTTTACTGCCGAACCAGTCGGATATTGTCGATCGTCTGTTCAAAATTACTGCGGAAGGGATTGATGTCGAGACCGCCGCGGCGGGTATAGCGTGCATAGACGGTCAGCTTATCCGGCTTACAGAAACGCATCAGATCGGTATAGATCCGCTCAACGCACTGTTCGTGAAATTCGTTATGCTGGCGAAATGAAATCAGATAGCGCAACAGCGCTTCGCGTTCGATTTTCGGGCCGTGGTAACGGATCAACACACTGCCCCAGTCGGGCTGGTGCGTGACCAGACAGTTGCTCTTTAATAGATGGCTATGCAGCTCTTCGGCGACAATCACCTCCGGATCGGTGGCGCCCTGAAGTAGTTCCGGCT
>CBDUUF010000342.1:0-2632 GCA_965370375.1 uncultured Desulfuromonadaceae bacterium | reverse complement strand
ACTGGGCACAATTTTTACCGGTAAATTTATGGTTGAGATCATTAGGACAATCCAACGCTCCCGGCATCGTCCCCGGCTTGGTCGAAGCTCATTACCATCAGTGAGCGATAACCGGGACTGTCGCCGTAAGGTTTGAAGATTCCATCGCCGTTGCCGGTCGTCGTTCCTGCAAGGATCAAACGCTGTTAACAAGCGGCTTATCTTATCAGCATGTCGGGTTCTGAGGAACCGCTAAGCTGTCATTCATCATGCTTTCTGCTCGAATCAAACGCCAATTTAACGTACACTAAGCGCATATGAGCCATGCCACGTCCCGGCCAAACCACCCAAAAATGTGAAAGACTGGAGAAATAATTTTATGAATCGGAAAAGGATACTGATCCTGCTCGGCACCGCACTGGCCTTCTGCATCATAGTCTATGTCGCTTTTTATTTTATCTTTCTCGATCTGCTGGTCGACCTCTGGTGGTTCCGCGCGCTCGATTTCACAGCTTATTTCTGGCTTAGACTACTTTACCGCTTCATCATTCCAGGCGGTGTCGCACTGCTCTTCTTTTTCATATTTTTCACTAATTTCTGGTTCGGTTCGCGCTTTCTTGGTGTCGAAGAAGATAACCCTGCGGAAAAAGCCTCTCGCAAACGAAAAAATCTGCTGGAAAAATTTCGTACCGGGGCAATGGATGTCTATACCGTAGTCTCGCTGATTCTGGCACTGATGATCGCAACGCCTTTTTATCTGCATTGGGAAGAGGCCTTGCTTTTTTTCTTCGCCCCGGCATCTGCTGCTTCCGACCCGTTTTACAACAACAACATCAGTTTCTATCTCTTCTCACTACCGGTCTATGAACTGATTCAACAAGTGTTGCTGGCAACTTTTACACTGCTGTTCCTCTCAATGTCACTGCTCTATACCCTTGAACACCGGATCCAGGTGAAAATTGGCAATGAGTTACCAAAAGGTGCCAGGGTTCATCTGACCTTCCTGATTATGCTGGTCTTTCTAATCGTCGCCTGGGGCTTCATGTTGCAACGTTACGGTCTGCTCTATATCGACAGCCACGAACCGGTTTTTTACGGACCGGGCTTTGTCGATATGATTTATGACTTGCCGTTGATCTGGACAGCCATGTTTACTTTTCTTGCCACCGCAATTTCGTTAGTCGTGCTGATTCACAGCCATGGCAAACGTGGGTTCAAGACGTTGATTATGCTCGGAATTATATTTATTACGGTGGTCGTACTGCGACAGTACGATTTCATCCCCAAACTGTTGACAAAATTCTATGTCCAGCCAAATCCGGTCAAAGCGGAAAAACGCTACATGTCCAATAACATCAAGGCTACCCTGGCGGCTTATAAGCTGAATGATGTCACCACAACGGATGTCAAGGTCACATTGAGACCAGAGGATGATCTGGCAAAGTGGGTCACCAAAGAACATCTGCAAAGTATTCCGATCTGGGACAGAGAGTTGCTGGATGATGTTTACTATCAGCTGCAGGGATTACGCCCCTACTACGCCTTTCCGTCGGTCGATGAAGATCGCTATTTCCTTGACGGCTATCTGCAACAGGTCAACCTGGCAGCACGAGAACTCAACCTGGCTAATCTGCCGAAAGAGGCACACAGCTGGGAAAATGAGCACATGCGTTATACCCATGGCTTTGGCGCAGTCATGACGCCAGCGGCTCAAGATGGCGGCAGACCGATCGAATGGTATCTGCGTGATCTCAACCTGAGTTCCAGCGTCGGGATCCAGCTCGATCAACCCGACATCTATTATGGTCTGGAGGAGAACCCTTATGCGATCGTTCCGAACGAGTTGACGATTGTCAATATCGCAGGAACCAGCCCGAAAGAGATGCAAAACTACCAGGGTAGGGGTGGCGTACCCATTCCTTCGCTGTTTCGAAAAATGTTGTTCGCATTCTATTTCGGCGACAGTAATATCTTCTTCTCAACCAACGTTAACAGAAAAAGCAAGTTGCTGTTTCATCGCAATATCATTGACCGGATCAAGACGCTGACGCCCTATCTGGCGCTCGATAAAGACCCCTATCTGGTGATTGCTGATGGTAAACTCTACTGGATCCAGGATGCCTATACACTGTCGGAACGCTACCCGGCTTCGAAAATGTCGGCTGAGAAGTTCGCCGGTTTTGGCAACGATGATAATCAACACTTCAATTATATTCGCAACTCGGTCAAGATTATTATTAATGCTTATGACGGATCGGTCGATTACTACATGTTCGACCCCGAAGATCCGATCATTCAGGGCTATAACCGCGCTTACCCGGGGGTCTTCAAATCGATGGATTCGATGCCGCCCCCACTCAAAAAGCATCTGCGCTATCCGCGCGATCTGTTCTATAGCCAGTTGAAGGTTTATGCAAAATATCACCAGCGAGAACCTGAACTTTTCTATCAACAGGCCGAGACCTGGCAGTTTGCCAAGGCCGATGAGAAAGAGATTAAGCCTTATTTTCTGACCACCGAGTTTGAAACCTGCACTGAGGAGAGAAAATTTGTTCTGATCACCCCGATGACACCGATTGGCCGGGATAATCTCAGCGTCCTTGCAGTCGCCGGACCACTGAGCTTTGAAGGGTGTGGTAATCCTGACTATTCA
>CBDUUF010000341.1:0-2632 GCA_965370375.1 uncultured Desulfuromonadaceae bacterium | reverse complement strand
AGACAGTGACTCTGTTTGATCAAATCGTCCTGACGATTAAACCGGGAAATAATATTCGGACGGTTTGTCCGGGAGTCGACCTTGCGGATGGTGCCGATAATATTGCCGCTGATGCCGCACGGGCTTTGCTGGCTCGTGCCGGCCAGCCGTATGATGTGTTGATCGAAATTGATAAGCAGATTCCGGTCGCGGCCGGACTTGGTGGTGGCTCATCGAATGCCGCCACCGTGCTGACCGGGTTGAATGAGCTGTGCGGATTCGCCTTCGAACGTGAAGAATTAATGCAGATCGGCAGCCAACTCGGGGCTGACGTACCATTTTTTATTTACGGCCAGACAGCATGGGCGACAGGGGTTGGCGACAGACTGGAACCGGTCGGTGAAATGCCGCATGTTTGGTATGTTTTGGTCAACCCGGGAGTCGCGGTTTCCACGGCCTGGGTCTACGGAAATTTGGTCTTGACATCGCATGGTGATCTGTCTAAACTGCGCAGGTTTCCCAAGACGGTTGAGGAACAGGTGCGCCTACTCCACAATGACCTCGAAAGCGTCACCATGACACACTATCCGGTGCTGGCCGAAGTCAAGCAGCAACTGGTTAGTCAGGGCGCGTTAGGTACACTGATGTCGGGTAGCGGCTCGACGGTCTTTGGTCTGTTTTTGGATGAGGCTGCAGCCAGGTCGGCAGCAGCCCGACTGGATGGAAAATTTGGATGGCGAGCTTATGCGGTTCGTCCTCTCGACCATGATAATTGATTTGTTGGGGCGTCGCCAAGCGGTAAGGCAACGGGTTTTGATCCCGTCATGCGCAGGTTCGATCCCTGCCGCCCCAACCACTTTTAATTTATATGGCACCGATTGCTGGATGTATGGGTGCTGATGTAGTGTCTGGTTTGAGGGGCAGGTCGTGACGTTGTCACAGCCTGCCCCACTTTCACTCATAACTCACCTGGAGTCGACGTGAAAAAGCTGAAAATATTTACTGGCAATGCCAACATCCCTCTGGCGCAGGAAATTTGCGACATTCTGGGTGTTCCACTCGGCAAATCGACTGTCAAATCGTTTTCTGATGGCGAGATCATGGTTGAAATCGGTGAGAATGTTCGTGGCCGTGATGTGCATGTCATTCAATCAACCTGTGAACCGGCCAACGAAAACTTGATGGAACTGCTGGTGATGATCGACGCATTAAAACGAGCTTCGGCGGCAACAATCACGGCAGTTATTCCGTATTTCGGCTACGCGCGTCAGGATCGCAAGGTTAAGCCACGTACCCCGATCACCAGCAAGCTGGTGGCTGATCTGCTGACGACTGCTGGCGCGGACCGGGTTCTGACCATGGACTTGCATGCCGGCCAGATTCAGGGCTTCTTTAATATCCCGGTCGATCATTTGTACTCGGCACCGGTGTTACTTGAGGATATGAAGGATCGCTTCGAAGATGTTGTTGTCGTTTCGCCGGATGCTGGCGGTACCGAGCGCGCGCGCGCGTTTGCCAAGCGGCTTAATGCCGGCCTGGCGATTATCGATAAACGGCGCAGTGGGCCAAACGTCTCAGAGGTGATGCATGTTATCGGTGATATTGACGATCGGGTCTGTGTTATTATTGACGACATGATCGACACTGCCGGTACTTTGTGTCAGGCGGCGAAGGTTTTAAAAGAAAAAGGTGCACGGGCGGTTTATGCCTGCGCTGCTCATCCGGTTCTGTCCGGACCGGCTATTGACCGGATCAATGCCAGTGATCTGGAAGAAATTCTGGTGACCAACACTATCCCGACTGATGCCAAGCGTAAGGAATGTGCAAAGCTCAGATCTGTATCGGTGGCTGGCTTGTTGGCAGAAGCGATTCGAAGGATTTACGGCGACGAGTCAGTTAGTTCGCTGTTTGTATAGGAATTACCAATTTTCTACGCCAGTTAATCTGGTGCAGACAAAAGAATAGAAAAGATAACGGAGGAAACACTCATGGCACAGTCGGAACTGCAAGTAACAGCACGCGAAACTGTTGGCAAAGGCGCTGCCCGTAGCTTGCGCCGTCAGGGTCTTGTCCCGGCGGTTGTATACGGCAAAGGGATAGAATCCTGCAATATTACTCTTGACCCGAAGGCGTTGAAAACTGCCCTGGCGACGGAGGCAGGCCTGAACACGCTGATAGTCCTCAAGGGTAAAGGCTCTTTTGATGGGCAGACTGTTCTGCTCAAGGAGACCCAGTCGGATTCGATCAGGCGCGATCTGGAGCATGTCGATTTTCAGGTTGTTGACCTGACCAAAGAGACCAGCGTTATGGTTCCGGTCGTTACAATCGGTATTCCAGAAGGCGTGACGATGGGCGGCACCTTGTCGGTTGTCCGACACGAGCTTGAAGTTCTTTGTCTGCCGACAGCTATTCCCAAGGCGATCGAGGTTAATGTCGCAGCGCTGGACGTTGGCGATGTTATCCACGTTGCAGAGATTGAGGTGCCTGAAGGGGCGACGATCCCGTTCGATGTCAACTTCACCGTTGTCACCGTTGTCGGCCACGCTGCCGAAGAGGAAGACGAAGTCGAGGGTGATGAGGATGAGGATGAAGAGGGTGTCGAAGGAGCAGAAAGTGCTGAAGGCGATGATGCAGCATCGGATGACAAAAAAGA
>CBDUUF010000340.1:0-2657 GCA_965370375.1 uncultured Desulfuromonadaceae bacterium | reverse complement strand
GATATTACCGACGATGGCGTTATGCTTCATTCGCTGCATATGCTCGAGACGGATGATGTCTTTATTGCCAGTAGTAGTGATGAAGATATCGGCAGTTTCAACCACATCTTCCAGAGTCTTGACCTCATACCCTTCCATCAACGCCTGCAGCGCGCAGATCGGGTCGATCTCGGTAACGATAACCCGGGCACCCTGGCCGCGCAACGACTGGCAGGAGCCTTTGCCAACATCGCCGTAACCACAAACAACTGCGACTTTACCGGAAAGCATAACGTCGGTGGCACGCATGATGCCGTCAACCAGGCTGTGCCGACAACCGTAAACGTTATCGAACTTGCTCTTGGTCACCGCGTCGTTGACATTCATCGCCGGGAACGGCAGTTGGCCGTCTTTCTCCAGCTGATATAGACGATGCACACCGGTAGTGGTCTCTTCGGTGACACCCTGAATAGCGTCGCGCATGGCGGTCCAGTTGTTACGCTTTTCACTGAACGAAGACGTAAGACATTTGATCAGTTCAACCACGTCTTCCGGGTCATCGGCAGACAAAGCCGGGATACCATCTTTTTCCCAATCGGCCCCGTTGAGCACCATCATGGTAGCGTCACCGCCATCATCGAGGATCATATTCGGCTGCTGACCATTCGGCCAGGTCAGCGCCTGCTCGGTACACCACCAGTACTCTTCCAGGGTCTCACCCATCCAGGCAAACACCGGCACACCGGCAACGGCAATAGCGGCGGCAGCGTGATCCTGGGTCGAGAAGATATTGCAAGATGCCCAGCGAACCTCGGCACCGAGGGCGAGCAGGGTTTCAATCAGCACACCGGTCTGAATGGTCATATGCAGCGAACCGGTAATACGGGCACCCTTGAGCGGCTTACTTTGACCGAACTCTTCACGTAACGCCATCAGGCCCGGCATTTCAACCTCGGCCATGGACAGTTCCTTACGCCCCCAATCAGCCAGCCCCAGGTCTTTAACTTTAAAATCTTGTGTGCTCATATTCTTTTATTCCTTTCTATGTACCCGATCGGGTATCTGTTTAGCGAATCAAACGGGCGACTGTAAGCAGTACGCCGTACTCTTCAGTATCTCCATCAATTGTTTCTATAAGCTCTACAACAAAACCTGCTCCGGTTAACCAGTCAGCCAGTTCATTCGGTTCAAAACCGAGCCAGACATCGGCCATGCTGGAGCGAACCGCATCCTGCTGGTGGCGTTGCAGGTCAGCAATAATGATCAACCCGTCCGGCTTGAGCGCCCGTCCCGCCTCTTGTAGAACATCTCCAGGCTGCGGCACATGATGCAGAACCATATTCATCAACACCACATCGAGTTCAGCATCGGCCAGCGGCAAGTGAGTCAACTCACCCAAGCGGAGATCACAACTGTGCCCCGACGCGGACAAGCGTCGCCCGGCTTCAGCCAACATGGCAGCGGAATGATCAATGCCGACCAGACGCTTGCAACGACACGCCAGCTCCGGTAACAGGCTGCCGGTGCCGACACCGAGCTCAGCCAACTCCGTTGCCGACGGAATCTGTGCCAGCAATTGTGGCAGATAATCAGGCGTCGGCAAAACATTTTGCGCCAGATCGTCCCAATCCCGGGCATGCTCTTCAAAAAACTGCAGATTCTGCTGCCTGCGTTGTTCACGAAATGTGACCAACGCCGTCATATCGTCCCGATGCTGCGGTAAATAATCAAGCTGCGACCTGATTTCCGGCCAGAGCGACCTGAACATCGGCTCATCTTCTACGATCCGATAATAGTTCCAGGTCCCTTGAGGTTTTACCGCCAGAATGCCGGCTGCACAAAGAATTTTAATATGATGGCTGACCTTTGACTGCCCGAGATCGAGCAACGACGTCAGATTCTGCACCGTCAGTTCACCACGCGAGAGAACGTCGAGCAGCCTGAGTCGGAGCGGGTCAGCCAGAGCTTTAAGCAGAGTCACCATATCAATTAAAACAATTCCTTTATATCAAGAAATATTGATATAGCAGAAATACTCATTTCATGTCAAGAGTCCAAGCACTACTTTTTATCTATAGCTGTTTACTGCTTGTGAGATTTTGCCAGGCGGAAAAACATGATCCGATACCAGATCCAGGTAAGCATCCCGGCAACGACACGACCGGGAGGGTTGTCAAGTAAAGGTTCAACCCACTTGTCATGGATGGCAAGTCGACGATTTACCCCCGCCTCTGGTGCGATATCAGCCCTATATTGATGACGGGTATCAAAATAAAAAGGAATCTGCCAGGCATTGGCCCGAACATACCTGCCGGTTTCGTACCAGAAATCGAGACGTTTTCGCAACGACATTTGACTTGTTAATTTGCGAATCAATCGCAAATAAGGGAATAGTTGAAGCCGACCGGTACAATCTTGAGTCTGATAGATGTTAGCGGCTTCGGAGAAAAACTCCTGCCAATCCATAGCAACAAAATTCATCAAAAAGGAACTAAAAGTCTGCCGCTCCTTAACCCCTTCAACTTCAAACCGACGGGCCGAGGTCTCAATCGCCTCGGGGAAAAGCAACCAGGCACCTTGCGCTCTGACCCGTTCAGCAAAGCGGGTATCCTCGGCAATCGGGAACTGATCATCGAACGGACCAATCTTGTCAAAAAAACCGTGCGACAGCATAAACC
>CBDUUF010000339.1:0-2662 GCA_965370375.1 uncultured Desulfuromonadaceae bacterium | reverse complement strand
GTTTGGTTAAACTCCGGTTTCACATTAAATTTGGAGGCGGATACTCATGTCGGTCAATAAAGTTATTCTGGTTGGAAATCTGGGCAAAGACCCCGAACATAAATACACTCCTTCCGGTGCGGCGGTTGCCACATTCTCTCTGGCAACAACCGATCGATTTAAAGATAAAGAGGGTAATCAAAAAACTGAATGGCATAATATTATCGCCTGGCGTCAGTTGGCGGAGATTTGTGGCAAGTACCTGCACAAAGGGAAGCAGGTTTATATCGAAGGCCGGATTCAGTATCGTACCTACGATGATCGCGACGGTAACAAGCGTTATATCACCGAAGTAGTTGCCGATCAGATGCAGATGCTTGGTAGTCGAGGTGGTGGTGACGAGGGTGGTGGCTACAATCGCGGCGAGCAGTCTGGTGGTTCATACCAGGGCAATCAGAACCAGAATCAAGGCCAGAGTCAGAACCAGGGGCAGAGTCAGAATCAAGGGCAGCAGTCGCAGGTTGAAGAACCACCGTTCAACCCGGATGATGATATTCCGTTCTAGGCCCGGATAGTAAATTTAGAGTTGAACAGCCCGCAAACCATTATGGTTTACGGGCTGTTTTTTATTTGGCAGCCTGTCAACACCAAAGCCTCGATGAAGCATCAGGTGTGCACTTGTAAAATTGAATCTTTCGTTTTCAAATTATAAAATTGAAAACGGGTTCAGGAACTGTCTTTTCCAGAGTAGCTTTTTGTCAATTTCACTAAGTTGAGCTTCCTCGCAGACATCGTCCCAGTGCTTTTCAATTGTCGATTTTTGGTGCTCGAAAATTGCATGTACATCATCTTTCGCCAGAAGGAAGTTTTGCGATGTCTCAAGGCAGGTCTTGAGCTGACTTAGATTGTTGTTACCTGATATCCGCATGGCCTGCGAGGCTTCGTTGCCAGAGCGACCCTGTGGACATATGTCGTATGCAGGCGTGAGCGTAAGCTCTTTGCCATTCCAAAATGCCGCATGATTACGCGCATGGTCATCGGTGTTTCCGCAAAGGATATTGAAGACAAGTCGTGAGAATAACTCTTTCAATGTCTGCTTCGGATCGGTAAAACGATACCGTATTATTTCCGCAAAATCTTCATAGCTGGCATAGCGCGCCATCATGTCATTCAGACCGAAGAGCGTAAGTGCGGAAACTATACTTTTCCGAGTCCAGCACTTATATGTCTTCTGGCGGTCAAAACGTTCTATGATCAAAATATCCTTGTTTGCTGCTTTTGCAAGCTTAACTTGAGCAACATCAATCCCCACCCGGTCGGCTAACTTCATCGCAATGAATTCAGCTTTAACAACGCTGTAAAGGTCAGTGCTGGATGGAAACTTAGCGATATATTTTGTGTCTTGATCTTCGACCAAAGCCTTGGGGCGAGCACCACCAATTGAGGTGCCATGGAATAGCGCCTGATCCAAATCCGGTGAAAGAGACACGCCTTTTTCAACACGCTCGGCCGATTCCAACAATTCTTCTAAACTAGCATTTGTGGATGATCGCGGCACGTACTCGGAAGGTGAAACTTGAAAATCCAGCGCACCGATCCGATCGGAGCCAGACTCCAGAAGATAGGTCAGTTCATCCAGATCAGCCGTATCCGTGTTTGCTCCCTTTCGGCCCAATCTTTTATTAATAATCACTCGTCGGCCCCAGGCATCAGGCGAAGCGTCACGAATACAATTGGGCATGCTCAAACCATCAAGCAAGGGAAGGAGCCCGGGCTTTAAAGGCAATTCAGGTTCGTAAATAGAAGTTGCTGGCATTGTTCCGCTGGTGCGCTCCAGGTAGCTTTTACCATAGTTGAACAGAATATTACCGTTGTCGGTTTCCAGCTTGCCCGCAACAACCGGTTCGGTTTCATCCGGCAGCCAAATCCAAACATAAGCTTCATTGTAGGTTCCGTTAGAAGTCATCATCTACCACCTTGGTCTTTTTGCGTACTGATTCTGGTAATAGAGTCAGCAGGTTTTCTGTCTGACGTATGCTCATGGTCATGCTGGATTCATCAGCATCAAATAGTTTGATGCCGACGACGGCAGCAACTTCGAATGCCGTCCCGATTCCGCATTTGAGATCACCTTTCTCTATGCGTTGTAGTAATCCTCTGGATATCCCAGCTCGGTCAGCTAATTCCTGGCCGGTGAGCTTACGTTCCTTTCGCGCTAAACGTATCTGCTTCCCAAGTAGGGCTACGGCATCACGGCTATAGCGGGAGTAGGTGCGTGGAATTGACTTTGGCATCGTCTTAACCTCAGTTCGCATATAAACTATAAAGTGATCTTGTGGACGTTCTGCTGACTAAGGTAGTTGAATCACTATCCACTGTCAAGAAATATATGATCCATACATAAGTCATAAAGATCTTTTGCGAGCCACATGTAGCCCATAAAATTAGATTATGACATTGTTTTGCATATTATGGAAGCAGGTCTATATCGAGGGGCGCATTCAGTATCGCACCTATGATGATCGGGATGGTAACAAGAGTTTCATAACCGAAGTAGTCGCTACTCATATGCAGATGCTTGGTAGTCGAGGTGGTGTTGAGGAAAGCGGTGGCTACAATCGTGGCGATCAGTCGGGTGGTTCGTGTCAGGGTAAGCAGAACCAGAATCAAGGTCAGAGCCAAA